>JBEBGU010001004.1:0-1329 GCA_040081325.1 Prosthecobacter sp. | reverse complement strand
CATCGACCTCCGCACGATCACGGATGCCAAGACATGGGAGGTGCTCAACGCTGCCGCCACCATTGAACCCGCGGGCGGTGACGGCAAAAGTGCCGTGCGTCTAACCGCCCATGGAGACTCAGGCCGCCGCATGGCTGGCATTGCCTTGCCTATTGGCGTCGAGTTCGCCACGGGAGTGATCGAACTCGATTTGAAGGGCAAGAACCTCAAGCAGCGCAGCTTTCTCGGGGTGGTCTTCAACGTGGCGGATAATCAAACCTTCGAGGGCATCTACTTCCGTCCCTTCAACTTCAGAGCCGCAGCGCCTATGCATACCCACGCCGTCCAATACATCTGCTGGCCGGATTACACTTGGGAGAAACTGCGCAAGAACAAACCCGGCAAATTTGAAGCTGCCATAGTGCCAGCGCCCGATCCTGATGGCTGGTTTCATGCGCGTATCGTGATCACGGAAAAACAGGTTCAAGTCTTCGTCAATGCTGCCAAGTCTCCCAGCTTGGAGATCGAGCGGCTCACGCCAGTTACGACACCACGCCCGACAGGCTTGTTCGTTGATGTCGCCGAAGGTCAGTACGCAAATCTGAAAGTCACACCGATACTCTGATCGCCTGCTAAACAACGGCCCATCAGGCTTCTACGAAGTCGCAAAGAATAGCCTGTGAGACGCTCTAGCATCTTTGAATCAAGTGCGCATTTGGCGGGTTTCACCCCATATGAAGAGAGTGGCTTGGCTTCTATGATGCCTACCCCATGACACACAACAAAGCACCCAAAGCTAAAAAACAAAAGCTCCTCGCCGACACCACAACGTTACATGCGAAGTCACCGCTAGATCACAACGTTACGCCTTTCGCCCCCACTGAGAGCGAGGTGGCTTACAGGGCCTATCTCAACTTTCAAAACCACGGCGGCGCTAACGGACATGATGTGGAAGACTGGCTACGAGCCGAGACGGAACTGATCGCCGAATACCGCCCCGCAGGGATGTGATGCTGCTGACTCCTGACCACGAAAGTGATCACCCTCAGCATCTTGCCAGGCACTCGCTTTGATGGGGTGGCTGGCACCGTGTTTCACGCCAGCACTTTGCTGCCGCCCGATCTCGCTTGGGCTTCATTTGCGGCGGTGCACAACGGCACGATCTGGCGGCTGAATCCCTGAGATAATCACCGAAACTACTTCTATGAAAACCAAATCCTACGCTGCTAACGCCGCCACCAGTCCGCTCGTCCCCTTCAGCTTTGACCGCCGTGACCCCGGTGAGCATGACGTGCAGATTGAGATCCTCTTTTGTGGCGTCTGCCATTCCGATGTGCATACCGTTCGCAA
>JBEBGU010000016.1:0-19221 GCA_040081325.1 Prosthecobacter sp. | reverse complement strand
CAGGCTGCTGAGGGCGGCGTTGCCGGTGTTCCGAATCGTGAAGGGGCGCGCGATGCCGACATTGAGTGTACCTGAGCCGAAGTCGTAGTTCGCTTCGTGGCTTTGCAGGTTGGCTGCGGTCGTCGAATCCACCTCGATCTCTGGTTGGATCAGTCCTTCACCTGTGAGCGGGATTTCAAAGTTGGCTTCGTCGCTGTCATTGCTCGTGATCGTCAGTAGAGCAGAGCGTGCGCCGCTGCCACTCGCGGTGAAGGTGATGAGCAATCCAGCGCTGGTGACGGTCGGCGTCAGTATGGTGGCGGTGAGTGGTGTGGTGATGGCAAAGTCGCCCGCGTTTACTCCGGTCACGATGGCGGTGAGTCCATTGAGTTCGCCCACGCCCGTTCCAGTGCTCAGATTGCGCACCACGACGGACTGCTTGTAGGCCCTGCCGACGAGATGCTCACCCAAATTGACCGTGGTGACATTGTCGGTCAGTGACTGGCCGATCGGTGATTCGACGGAGATTTCGGCATTCGGCGGTGTGGCGATAGCTGCCGTTGAAAAGGACATAACATCCCCCAGCGATGGTTCGCCAGTGCTGTCGGCGCGGACACGATAAAAGAAGGTTCGATTCTGCGGCAGACCGGTGAGCGTGGCCTGGCAGAGGCTGCTCGTGAAGCCTGAGCCGACAGGGGCATTTGCGGTAACGGTATTGCCCATGGCGGTCGTTGGTCCCCACTCGAACACGCATGTCGTCGCGTTGCCATTGGGATTGACCATGCTACGCAGGGTGGCCGTCGTGCCTGTGACCGCTGTGTAATAAAGCGCGTTCGTATTGCTGAAGGCCTGTGTCTTCACCGCTGGACCTGTGCGGACTCGATAGATCATCCCGCCACCAGCAGGGGAGAGGTCCTGCGTGAAGCCGTTCGCGCTGCTAGCACCGTAAAGGTTCCCATCTGTATGCTCATAGAGAGGCCCTGCGGCGGGCAATTCTGCCGGAGAGGAGCCACCCGTACCAGCCTCCATCAGACTGCGGATTTTCGTCACGACATTCGTGCTGGCATTGATCTCATAAATGACCGCACGCGGGCTGAGGTAGGTGGTGTAATCCTGCGTGGTCTCCGTGCCCAGGAAACGAATGTTGCCCGTCGCCGTTTTACTGAGTGTGCCGCGATAGACGCCCTTATTCGGATACGCGATGGCCTCGGCCGTGAACACATAAGTCAAAGCCGAGGTGACAGGGAGAAATTTGAAAATGCGTAGAGAGTCGCTACCCCAAACATTGCCAGAGGCATCTACCACCAAGCTCCCAGCAGCTTGGCCACCACCGCTGGTTAATGACGCAGCCACGGTGAAGATCCCTGTGTTTTTTTCGATCTTGAATATGACGCCTTGGCCATTGGCACCACCAGCCTGCGCGGTGCCCCAGACAAAGCCATTGCTGTCCTCAGCCAATCCGCAGACCAACTGGTAACCTTCCGCCGAAATGCTCGAAGGAAAGCCATGCACGACAGTCACCGCACTGGTGGCTGGATTGATTTTAAAAACACTGCCAGAGCTGCTGCTAGGCCCGCTGCTGGCTGTGCCCCAGATAAAGCCGTCACTCATGCCAGCTAGCGCTCCCTTGGGGCGGTTGCCACCTCCCGTGCTGAACGACTGGACGGTCGAGAAGGTACTCGTCGCTGGATCATACTTGAAGATGGTTCCGACGTTGGAGGTTCCTCCCTCTTCTGTTGTTCCCCAGACCACACCGCTGGTATCGACATGGACCTTGCCATTGGGTTTCGATCCCAGTGCTGTGCCCGTCTGACCCGTGAAGTTCGTGATCACCTGTTGCTGCCCAGTCGAAGGATCGTAGCGGAAGAGCGTGCCCAGATTATTCGTGCCGCCCACTGAGGCCGTTCCCCAGAGCCAGGGACTCGTGGCACTTCCTGCTAGGCCAGCCAGCGGCGTGCGCCCCAGATAGGAGACGCCGCCTGTCTGATGCTCCGCCACTTTGGTGAAACTATTGTCAGACATTTTGATTTTATAGACAGCCCAGGGGACGCCTGGAAACTCGTAGCTGGCCAAGCCCCAAAGATAACCATTTCCGTCATTGGTTAATCCATTCACGGGCCGCATCACGTTCACATTGGCACCTGTCAAACTGCCGAACTGAAGCACGGTGGTCAGCACTCCCGTGCTGTGAGCGATTTTGAAGACAGTTCCTTCATCCCCAGTGCCACCATTGCTCGCGACACCCCAGAGGAAGCCCGCGCCATCATTCACCAGTGACCCGACAGGATATGACCCTTTGTTCGTGGCTGCATTGTTGGAGAATTCGAGCACGCTCGTAGTCGTGTTCGTCGCCATCTCCACTTTAAAGACCGTGCCATAGCCGCTGGTCCCGCCGAGGAAGGTCATCCCCCAAAGAAAGCCGTTCCCATCCGAGGTCAGGACTGAAGTCTCGCCCTCGCCTTTGATCTTGTTCACCACGGTGGAGCTGCCGCTGAATTCACCGACCGTTATCAGCGTGTTGCTGCTGATGTTGTATTTAAAGACGGTGGGGTAGCCCGTACCAGAGCCGCTATACAGAGTCGTGCCCCAGAGATTGCCCGCGCCATCATAGTAGAGCGCAGCCGTCGGCTGGCTTCCTCTCGGAGCAATATCGCCACCAAAGGACAGCCTAGTCTCGAAGACACCCGTCAATTCATGGATGCGAAAGATCGTTCCATTCCCCGTGTTGGCGTTGGAGTTGTAGGTCGTGCCCCAAAGGTAGCCCTGACCGTCCGACACCAGACCTGCCCTGGATCGTGTGCCCGAACCGTTCGCGAAACTATGCATCGTCTGAAATTCACCCGTCTCAGGCCTCATGCGGAACACGGTCCCATAGCTATTGGTCACACCACCGAGTGGCGTCGTGCCCCACAGCCAGCCATCGGAGCTGAGGCACAGCGTGCTGACCGGATTCGCACCCGGCTGCGAGCCCAAATTTGTCGAAAACGAAAGCTGGCCGATTTCACCCGTAGGCTTCATTTGGATCAAAGCACCTGCTCCAAAAGCTCCGGCTCCTGGCAGCGTGCTGTAAAAATTGCCGTCTGTATGTTTATAGAGTGCCGCGCGTGAAGGGAAGGTTCCCGCGCCACCATAAGGGGTTGGCCCAACTTCAAATCCGACCAGCGGCTCGATGGCCGGATCTGCCGCCGCAGGGTGAATCAAACTTAATGAGGCAAGAACGACGGTGACAAGTGAGCGTGATGTCATGGCAATGGAAGACTCCGCCATAAGCGTGGCATGGCGGCCCGGCAACATGCAGGATACGGCCGATTTTGTTTTCTGGCAGCGCAAGACAGGCGTCGATTTTCGTGATTGCCGCAGCTTGCCTGAAGCGTGTACCTTAACCCCTGCCATGCCCATCACCTTAGCTCCCATCTCACGTCGTCATTGGATCAAAGGCAGCCTCGCCGCTGCACTCACGCCGTCTTGGTCAAAGGCGGTGGAGGCAGCAAATGCCGAGGTGTGGGTGCTCTTTTCTGACACGCACATCGCGGCGGATGCGAAACTCGAAGCGCGTGGCGCGGTGATGGCGGACAACCTCACCCGCTGTGTGAATCAGGTGCTCAAAATCGGCCAGAAGCCTTTTGGTGTGATCCTCAATGGTGATGTGGCTTACCTCGATGGCCAGCAGGAGGACTACTCCACCTTTTTGAATCTTATCTCGCCGCTACGAGAGAGTGCGATCCAGGTCCACTGCACGCTCGGCAATCATGATGACCGGAAGCATTTCATCGGAGCCATGACCAGCCCTCAAGATCTGCGTCCCGTGGAGGGCAAGCATGTCGAGCTGCTCAGCAGCGCCACCATGAACTGGGTGCTGCTCGACTCGCTCCTAGAGATAAACAAAACACCTGGAGAACTCGGCCCACTTCAGCTCGGCTGGCTTGATCGTACACTCGCCAGTTCGTCCGACAAACCCACGGTCGTGATGACCCATCACAATCCTCAAGGCCCTGTGCCAGAAGGGAAAAAGTTCACAGGACTCACGGATAGCGACGCGCTCCTCGCCGTGCTGGCCAAGCACAAGAAAGTCAAAGCGCTCATCTACGGCCACACGCACACTTGGGAGCACAAGAAGCATGAAGCCACCGGCCTCCATCTCATCAACCTGCCGCCCGTGGCCTATGTGTTTAACAAGGAGCGTCCCAATGGCTGGGTCATCGCCCGCGCCACATCAGAGAAGCTCGAACTCGAACTCCGCTCCCTGAATCCCGCGCACGATCAGCATGGCGAGAAGGTGGAGATTCTCTGGGGTGCGTGATCGAGTCTGCGCTGATACACTGCCATGCCCTTTCCTGAGACACGTTGGTCGATGCTGGAGATCGCCACGGCCAGTGGCGACACGGTGGCGCGTGTGGCTTTGGATGATTTGTGCCGCCGTTACTGGCAGCCCGTGTTTGCCGTGATCCGCAGTCGTGAGGCATCCGTGGAGACAGCGCGTGATCGGACCCAGGCCTTCTTTGCCTCGCTGCTTGAGAAGTCCACGCTGCGTCGTGCCGACAAAGCACGCGGACGCTTTCGCACCTTTTTGCTCACCGTGCTCTGGCGTTTTCTGCGCGATGAACGTGATCGTGACAACGCCGAAAAGCGCGGTGGCGATGCCGCCGAATGCACGCTTGAGGATGCCGAGCAGGAACTGATCGCCGAAGAGAATCCACTGGCTGAAACTTTAGATCGTGAATGGGCGCTAATGATGCTGGAGCGCGCGGTGTCGGCAGTTCAGAGTGAGGTCGTAGCCTCACGCGGAAATGCGGCCTGGCAGGTGCTGCGTGCCTTTTTGCCCGGCAGCACGGAGACACCTGACCTCGCCATCGCAGCGAAGACACTCGGCATCGGCGAGGGCAGTGTGCGCACAGAAGTACATCGACTGCGGAAACGCTGCCGTGAAGCGCTGCGCCGCGAACTGATGAGCACTGTGTCATCGCCGGATGAACTTGATGACGAGATCGCCTATCTCGGCCGTGTGCTGCGCCGCATCACGTAAACCGAACTTCCGAGTTCGGCCTGAAAACGATTCATTTTGAAAACGAACTCGGAAGTTCCGTTTTACGCCGAGCTTGAAACAGACTCCATCATTTCCCCAATCAAGTGATTGAGCCATACTGCATCACCTGATGAACCACCTCTGCCCCGAGTGCCACACGCCTCTGCCTGACGGGCGGCTGGAAGGCGTATGCCCGGCCTGCTTCTTTGATTCAGTCTCTGAGGGCGATGCCATGACCGGCCTGCAACGCGGCGCGGAGATCGCACGTGGCGGCATGGGCATTGTCTATGAGGCCCAGCAGGCGGAACCAAAACGCAGCGTGGCTTTGAAAATGATGCGCCCACAATGGGCGGAGAATGAGCAGGCCCGCGAGCGCTTCCGCCGTGAAGCCCGCGCCATGGCGAGCCTGGAGCATCCGGCCATCCTGCCTGTCTATGATGTGGGGGAAAGCGATGGCCTGCCATGGTTCACCATGAAGCTCGCTTCGGGAGGATCGCTGGCCACGCATGTCAGCGATTTCAGCGGCAAGTGGCATCGCATCGCCGAACTCATGGCGCGTGCGGCACGAGCGCTGAGCTTTGCCCATGAACGCGGCGTGCTGCATCGCGATGTGAAGCCGGGGAACATCCTCTTTGATGCCGAAGGCGGCTGCTATCTCGCTGATTTTGGTTTGGCCAAACATCTCGTCATTGAGGCGGATGATCTATCTCTAACACTCGATGCTGGAGTGCTCGGCACACCGAACTACCTCGCGCCCGAGCTTGCCTCCGGCGAATCACACACCGCCACAACGGCGAGCGACATCTACAGCCTCGGCGCCGTGCTTTACGAACTGCTCACAGGCACGCCACCATACCAAGACAGCAGCCTCGCCGCGCTGCTGCGCCGTGTGGCAGATGAAATGCCGCGTCCGCTCGCTGACTTCCAAACGCCGCATGATCTCCGCGCCATCTGCGAAAAGGCGATGTCACGCGAACCTGATCAGCGCTACGCCACAGCGCGTGAACTGGCGGAGGATCTGGAGCGCTTCCAGCGTGGTGCCAGCGTGCTTGCGCGACAGCCTGGATACGCGGAGTCCATCTGGCGCTGGTGTCGCCGTCATCCCGCCGTGGCAGCACTGCTCGGCATCGTCTTCGCCCTACTCGCGACCATTGCCATCGGCTCCACGCTGGCCGTCGTGCGCATCAGCAAAGCCGAGCGAGAGGCCGTGGCGGCACGTGATCGTGCGGAGGCGAATGCTAGGCGCAGCACGCTCGCTTCCGCCGAAGGCCTGCGCCGTGCGAGGCAGCCGAGATTTCGCGATCATGCCTTGCAGCGTGTGATTGATGCCGCCGCGCCAAACGAAGACGAGGAGATGCGCGTGGATCGCCGATCTGAAGCCATCGCTAATCTCGCCTTTCCGATGCTGCATGAACATGATGCGCCCAAAACGGACCCCGGTTGGAAACTCGCTACCGTGTCGTCAGGACAAGAGTTTCATGCCTGGCGTGGTAAAGAAAGCTGGCGTGTCACGAATGGACGCAATGGCGCTGTTGTTTCGCAATCCTCACAGCACAGCCAGCCACTCTGCCTGAGCCGCAATGGTCAATGGCTGGCGGCTCAGTCGCCGGATGGTCGTGGCTGGCAGCTCTGGGATCTCACCCAGCACGAGGCACGGCTGGAAGCCACACTCAGCGGCCAGCCCGAAGACCTCAGCGATGACGGGGCACTCATCGCTTATTATCATCCGGGCACCGCTGGCACCATCATCGCTGAAGTGCGCGAGACACGCGGCGGGAGGCTGCGCTTCGAGCTGCCCTTCCCACAAGTCTCGCTGAAGATGCGCTTCAATGCTGAGGCGACACTTTGCGCCATCGCACCGAGTTCATATCTGAATGACAGCGACTTCCCCTACTCGGTGAAACTGCATCGCACCACGGATGGCAGCATCGAGCGCGAGCTAACCGAAGGCATGACCAACTGCATCTGGTCCATGGCATGGAGCCGCGATGGCAAACTCCTCGCAGCCAGTGAGCGCGGTGGTGCAGCCGTGATCTGGAACACGCACACCAGCCATCCACGCCAACTGCTGCGCGGCACCGGTTCAGACATGTGGCTCATGGCTTTCAGCGAGGATGGCCGCAGACTCGCTACAGTGAGTGATGACCGGCTCATGAGTGTCATCGATGTCATGAGCGGCCTGCCGATGGGGCGCGGCTACGAATGGATTCCGCATGGCGTGCCGCAGATGGCCTGGTCAGCCGCAGAGCCGGATGTCTTTGGCCCGATCTCCGCTGATGAGAAGAACATGTACGCCCGTGTCGATGCGGGTGCCTTTGACACCTTCTCTGCGCCTGACTCGAATGGCCGTGTGCTCGGCATCGCCATCTCGCCAGACAGCCGATGGCTGGTCACGGGTGATTCACGGCACGCGCGTCTGTGGGATCGGCAGCAGCAAAAAGCGCCACACATCTTCACCAACGGCCTATGGAATGATTTCGCCTTTTCACCCGATGGACACTGGCTTTACGGCGCTGGCGAACCCGGTGTCGTGAGATGGGAAATGGATGCGCAGGGAGTGCAGGAAACAAGCCGCCACGAACTCCTGCCTGCGGGCAGACACAATGCTCTCGCTCTCGATGCCTCCGGCACACTGCTCGCAGCCGAGTCGGCAGACACTGGGCAGCTCAGTCTCTTCCAGTCTCCCTCCACAAAGCCGATACGCCGAGACATCGCGCGGGCGAATAACGGTGCTTGGCTCGCGCTCACACAAGATGGCGGACTCGTCGTCGCTGCCTCGCGCAGCGGTGTGGAAGTCTGGCGGACAAAGACTGGCGAGCAGGTGCATCAGCAAAAGAAACCCGCGCTCTGGGCCGCCTTCAGTCCTGATGGGCAGTGGCTCGTGCTGGGTCGTGATCGCTATGAAATGTGGCGAACCTCCGACTGGTCACTCGCTCACACCCTCGACATGCGCAGCATCAATCCCGAGCAGGCGCGCTTCACCTTCTCCGCCGATGGACACTGGCTCGCCACGGGCCACAGCTTTGGCAAGATCAGCCTCTGGTCCGTGCCCGACTGGAAGCGCTTCGCCATCCTCGAAAGCCCGAACAGCCAGCCCGTTGGCCGCTTCACCTTCACTCGCGATGCCAGCCAACTCTACATCGCCAGCACCAGCGGCGTCATCGAGACTTGGGATCTCAAGCGGCTCGATGAAGAGCTACGAAAACTTGGTCTGGAGTGGTAATCTTGTTTTTTCCTGAAACACCTGCGCCCACACTCCCAAGCACTCTGGTGAATCCCCCGCCATGTTCATCCGCTGCCTTCTTCTCTGTCTCCTCACCATCACCGCTCAGGCTCAGGTGCCGTCGTTTCATGCGCCTGCTCAGGCCAGCGGCTCGATGTCGATCAAGCTTCACCCGATGGAGAATGTGGCACCGGGCTTGCCGAAGCTAGTGACGTTTGGGGTTCCCTTCACTCGCGGGTCGATCACGGCGGCGGGATTAAATACGGTGCGCGTGCTACACAATGGCAGCGAAGTGCCTGCCTATGTCGAGGCGCTCACGCCTTGGCGACACCTCACCAACAATGCCGTGGATGGGCAGTCAGTGCGTATCGCGCGGATTCAGATCCAGCATGTCTTCAGTGTTTCGTATCCAGCTTCAGAAACGATCACGGTCGAGTGGGGCAGCACGCCGCGCACGCAGAGCATCCTGACGTTTACAGATCCGCTTTCAGCCTGGCACACGGTAACTTCTGGCACCTTCGTCGCGACGGATGGCATTCAGGAGCCCGATGTGTATGCGCTGCTGCCGAAGGACGTGCTTTCACAAGGCGTGCTGAGTTTGCGCCGCAGCGATCCCTTCGCCGCACACATCCCGGAGACGCGCGACAATCCGACCACGATGGATGCCATCGAACATTGGCCGGGCTATGAGGAAGCGGATCGCTCCTTCAAAAACAATTTCTACACGATGATCAACGAAGACGATCCGCTCGTCACGGGCTACGGCAGCGGACAGCTCATCGACTACAAGCACGACTCCGAGCCCTGGCTCTACGACCGCTCATCCACCTTCTTCCAGCTCTACATCAAGACCGGCTTCCTTCGCCCGCTGCGTGAGGCGGTGCGCGCGACGCAGTTTTACAAAACGAAGCTCTACGGCACGAGCGTGGCCGATCCGTATCGCGGTGTGTTTCGGCTAAAAGCACCGTCGCTGGGCGATGTCACAGCGGGGAATACGTCCATGTATTCCTATGCCGAATGCTTCGCCTATGATCACTGGCTGACGGGCAATCCAAATGACATCGAAACCGTGCGCTGGGTGGTGAATACGCATCAAGCACTGACCGAACCCAGCCGCTGGGCACCGACTCTCGGTGAATGGACGGAGCGCCACACCGCCTTCCGCACACTGGCAAACACGGTCGCCTTTGAGCTCACTGGCGAGGCCGCGTATCGCCTGAACACGCTGACTCAGATGGCCGACTTCATGTGGCATCAAAACGGTGCCGATGGGCAAGTGCCAGCCGGGCGGCTCGATGGCGGTCTTTATCATCTCGGTCAGCAGCATGGCGACGGCGTCTTCACCGAGTTCATCGCTTCGCCTTGGATGATGGCGCTGCTCATGGATGCCATGCTGCGCGCGTATGGCATCTCCGAAGATCCAGCCGTGGCCGACTTCATCCGCCGTGGCGCGAAGTTCCAGGCCGCCTGCACGCATTACAACGACGACCACATCTACGAGTACTCCGGTGCATTGCGTTATCCCTATTACCTCGCGCGCTTCGATGGTGCGCCTGATGCGCTCGATGGATATGACAACTCCACCATCGAGCACGCGAAGGAAGTCGTCACCACCATCGCCTGGGGAAATTACTTTCAGCATCTCATCCACGGCGTGCCTGATCCCATCGCCGAAGCCAAGGCGCGTGAGCTTTACCTCGCCTTCGACATCGGTGTGAATCACTGGACGCGTCCCGCAGCTCCACCGCTCGGACTCACCGCCTTTCGCAGCATCCCACCGCGCAAGTTTGCCTGGGAAAATCGGCCCTCGGGAAGCCTCTCGTGGGTGATGAACTTGATCGACACACTCTCACCACCACCCGCTGTGACGATCACTTCACCCGTGGCGAATCAGCAGTTCACCGCTCCGGCAAACATCCTCATCGAAGCCACCGCCACCTCGACGAACGCGAGCATCGTGAAGGTCGAGTTCTTCGATGGCGCGACGAAGATCGGCGAGGACACCACCGCGCCGTATTCGCTGCAATGGAATGGAGTCATCGCCGCGCTGCCGAGTCATGTGCTCACGGCAAAAGCCACGACTTCACTCGGTGTTGTCGGCAACTCTGAAGCCGTCGGGCTCGATGTCCGCTCGCCCACGCATCCGCAGCTTGTGATCACGAGCCCGACAATCGGCCAGACCTTCACTGCACCTGCTGCGGTCACGATTTCTGCCAATGCCACGCCCGAAGGCGGAAGCACCATTACGCGGGTGCTCATCACGCAGAGCTATCAATTCATCGCGGAAGACACCACGCCGCCTTACTCGCATACGATCACCGGTTTGCTCCACGGCACGCATGGCTATGAAGTCTGGGCCTGGGATAACAACGGCGGCTACACGCTGCAAATCATCGACATCAATGTGCAGACGCCCACACCGCCGAGTGTGACACTCACGGCGCCAACATCAGGAGCCACCACCGCCGCAGGTGCCGTGCTGCATCTGGCCGCCACGGCTTCTGCGCCCGGCAGCAACATCACGGAGGTCGTCTTTTATGCCGATGATACACCCATCGGCGATGACACCACCGCGCCCTATGAGTTCGACTGGGCTGTGTCCACTCGCTGGCTGACGGGTGCGCATACGATCTCGGCGCGGGCTTATGAAACGAATGGCGGAAGCGCCACTACCTCCACGACGATCCAACTCGTCACGCTCGATCCGATGACGGTGAGCATGGATTCGCCGACGCAAAACGCGGTCTTCCCCTTCCCGTCATCTATCCCCATGCAGGCCAGCGCCACGGCACCGGGAAGCAGCATCGCGCGCATTGATTTCTATGCGAACAACCAGTTCGTGAGTTCTGACAGCGAGGCTCCTTTCACCGCCAGCTTCACGCCAGACTCCATCCGCCAGTGGGAGATGCGAGCGCGTGCGGTCGATGCGCTTGGCCGGATCAAGGATGCCACCGTGCTCGTGCATGTCACCGGGCCTGCCGTGCCGAGCGTCGCCATCACTTCACCGACGGCGGGAAGCATCCTCGTCTCACCCGCGACTCCCACCATCACCGTGGATGCCACCGTCACCGCTGCCACGATCACGCGCGTGCAGTTTTATGATGGCGGCACGCTGCTCGGTGAAGACACCAGCGAACCCTTCAGCTTCACCGCGCCAGCGGTGAGCCTCGGCGACCACACGCTGTATGCCGTCGCCACTTCATCGACAGGAACCACGGGCACTTCCGCAGGCGTGATCGTCACCGTCGGCGGAGCCAATGCGCCCGTGGCTGTGATCACCGCGCCGCGCTATTCCGGGCCTCAATTTGGTGCCAGCTTCAGCACCGTGCGCTTCGCCGCGAGTGCGCAACACACCGGCGGACTCGACATTCAGCGCGTGGAATTCTGGCTGGATAACGTGTTGCTCGCTCAAGACACCACCGCGCCCTACGAGATGGATTGGACCGTCGGAACGAGCACCGGTTATCACGAGCTTCGCGCCCGCGCTTACGATGTGAATGGCGTCTTCGCGAACTCCAGCCAAGTCGCCTTTGAACTCATCATCCCACCTGCCATCGCCATCACCGCGCCCGCCAGTGGCGGCAACGTCACACCGAACGAGCCCGTCACTCTCACCGCCACCGTTTCACGCGGCACCTACAGCATCGCCGAGGTGCGCTTCTTTGTGAACAGCACCCTCGTCGGCACCGACACCACCGCGCCCTACTCCCTCGACTGGACTCCGAGCAGCGCTGGTCCGCAAACCATCGCCGCGCGAGTTCAGGACACGCGCTTCGTCGATGTGTGGGCACCGAACATCAGTGTCACCGCCGCCTACACCGCGCTGCAAAACTGGCGCATCGCCCACTTTGGCAGTCACTCGAACCTGGGCAATGCCGCCGATGATGCTGATCCCGATGGCGATAAGATCGCCAATCTTCTCGAATGGATCATGGGCAGTGATCCCGAACAAAGAACGGCGACGGCCAACATTGATCCAGGCACCACCGATGCCGTGGTCACTTTCACTCGCGATGATCTATCCGAAGGCCAAGCGACACTCATCCTTCAATGGAGCACCGATCTTGAAACATGGATCGATGTGATCGTGCCTGCCGCTTCAGCCGGACCGAATGCCCAAGGGGTCGTGGTCGAAGTCACCGAGAACGGCACCTCGCCAGACACCATCACCGTGCGCATCCCCCGCACCAATGCCATCGCAGGTCGGCTCTTCACCATGCTGAAAGCCACGGTGCCGTGACGGCTTCATGATTACTTCGGCAGCTTCGCATCCAGCTCGCTGAGCTTGAAACGCACGCTGACGACATAGGCCAACTCGTCTTGTGTCCAGTGCCCGTAGGTCGTGGTGACGATGGTGTCATCTGGCAGCAGTTCCACGCCTGGATAAGTGCAGTCCGCGCCTTTGGTGTTGTCCATGATGCGCACGCGATACTGCCCCTCCGTGCCTTTGACGATGTCCTCATAGCTTCCCACCCAGCCGACCCAGTCGCCCTTCGTGGGGCTGACATGCGTGGTATCTCGGAAGCTGATGAAGAGGCGGCCATCCTTCGTGTATTTGGCGACGTGACGATCTCCGGTCAAAGCGGCAGGCAGCTCCTTCGGCTCTGTCCACGTCAGGCCTTCATCGTTGGAAAAGATGACGAAGGAATTGTACTTCCGTGAGTTCTCCCGCAGCAGCACGGCGATCTGTTTTCCATCCGGTGAACGCAGTGCTCCAGGCTCGCAGAGATTCGCATCCGGCAGCATGGCGATGGGCACAGGCACACTCCAAGTCAGCCCGCCATCTTTGGAGAGCGTCGTGTAAACCCAGAAGCGCCAAGGCTTGGCCGTGGCTGAGGTGTAGTCACTGTGCGGCGTGCGGACGCGATACTTCTCCACATCACCACCACGGATGAAGCGCCCGTCATCATGGAAGAAGGCCAGATAATGTCCCGGTGTCTTCAACTCCATCACCGTCGCCATCGTCACCACACCGCCAAAGTCACCGATGGATTTAAGCTCACTCCATGTCGCGCCGTCGTCTTCCGTTACCGCCATGCGGATCGGATAAAGCCCGCTGAACATGATGATGCGTTTCTTGCCACTCGCATCTACCACGCGATGCAACGTCGGCACCTCCAATGAAGTCTCCCACGACTTCGGCGTCGGCAGTCTCTCGCTCCATGTCTTGCCCGCATCCTTGCTGCGTTTGTAAACAATCGCACCACGCCCATGCCCCTTCGGATACACAGTGAGCATCGTCGTATTGTCCTCCAGCAGCAGCGTCGTCGGATGCCCGATGTACTGTCCCGCTTCACGATCCACGATCACCTGCCGCTCCTTTTCTCCGCTGATATCGACGATGGGAATCGTGTAACCCGGAGCCAGCTTCGTTTTGAGATTTTTAGGCGCTGCCAAAGCAGTGTCTTTCTTTTGCAGCGCTGTCTGCTGGGCATGTACGTTACAAGCGAGAATGAAGAGGATCAGGATCGTTGCTTTCATGATGTGTCGTGGGTTCCTTGTTCAAAACGCACTTACTTGCTAGTTCATGGCAAATTCCTTTTAGAACTCGTCGCGCTAATACTGCTCATGTTAGAAACCACTGATTATGCGTCTGCTCCTTCTCGTCTTCGTCGTTCAAACATCATCCATCCGCGCAACTGACTTTGATCTTGTGATCAGAAACGGCCGTATCGTGGATGGTAGCGGCGGGCCATCAATCCAGGGTGATGTCGGCATCAAAGACTCACGCATCAGCGCGGTCGGTGAGGTAAAGGGAACCACCAGCGCTGAGATCAACGCAGACGGGCAAGTCATCGCTCCAGGCTTTATCGACGTGCATACGCACTCAGAGAAAATCTGTGAACTTCCAGTGGCTGAGAATTTTCTGCGCATGGGCGTGACGACCATTGTCACAGGCAATTGCGGCATGTCGCGAACAGATGTCGCGGCATTCTTTGGTGAAATCGAGAAGGCACAAACGACGCTAAATGTCGCGACCCTGATCGGTCATGGCACGGTGCGCGAGCAGGGCATGGGTGGGAAGTTTATCCGCGCACCCAATGAAGCTCAATTGGCGACGATGAAGGGACTCGTGGATCAGGCGATGAAAGATGGCGCAGTCGGCATGAGCACCGGGCTGATCTATGTACCTGGGTCGTTTGCAAAGACGGATGAGATCACCGCGCTAGCGAAGATCGTGGCTGAATACGACGGCGTGTATGCCAGCCACATGCGCTACGAAACGAGCCGCATTTTCACCGCACTCGATGAGCTGATAACCATCGCCCGTGAAGCTGGCGTGCGCACTGAGCTGAGCCACATCAAACTCTCCGGCCCCACGGCCTGGGGAAAGGCGGCGGAGGTGCTGACCTATCTGGACAAAGCACGCGCTGAAGGCCTCAAGATCACGCATGATCAGTATGGCTACACCGCCTCCAGCACGGGCTTGCGGCAAGCCATTCCCGATGAGGCGCTCGAAGGCACACGAGCGGACTTCATCAAGCGTCTGGCCGATCCAAAGACCAAGCAGGAGATCATCACAGGCATGAAGCAGATCCTGGAGCGCAGCGGACGTAAAGACTACAGCTATGCCGTGATCGCACGCTTTGCAGATGATCCGAGTTTAAATGGTCTCTCGATTCCCGCCGCGACGAAACGCAGCCGTGGAAGCGACGCTGCGGATGAGCAGATCGAGATGCTGCTCGACATTGAAAAGCGTGGCGGCGGCAGCGGCATCTTCCATGGCATGAATGAGGCAGACTTGACCGTCTTTCTACAACACCCGCTCACGATGATCGCCAGCGATGGTGGGCCGCGCCGACTCGGTGAGGATGTGCCGCACCCGCGCAGTTATGGGAACAATGCGCGCATTCTTGCCCGCTATGTGCGCGAACAAAAAGTGCTGACTTTGGAGGATGCCATTCGTCGGATGACCTCACTGCCCGCCGCGACTTTTCATCTCAAAGATCGCGGTGTGATCCGTGCAGGTGCCTGGGCGGACATGGTGATCTTTGACCCTGAGAAGGTGAACGACCCGTCCACCTTTGATGATCCACATCATTACTCAGAAGGCTTTAGCAACGTGCTGGTGAGGGGAGTGCTCGTGATCCGTGATGGGAAGGTGACGGAAGAGCGACCCGGCGGGCCTTTGCGGCGCTCGTAGTGACATCTGTACTTGTCAGCTATGGGGAATCTCTGGCAGTTTGCAGGTATGTTACCCTTTCGACTTTTTGGTTTCCTGCTTCTGACTCTGACCGCCTCGGCTGAAACGCCGCGCCCAAACATTCTCTGGCTCATCGCTGAGGACTTTGGGCCGCATCTGGGCTGTTACGGAACGAAAGAAGTCACCACGCCAGTGCTCGATGCGATGGCTGCCAAGGGAATGCGTTTCACACGCTACTACACGACCGCGCCCGTGTGTTCAGCAAGCCGATCTGCTTTCAATACGGGCATGTATCAGACAACCATCGGAGCGCATAATCACCGGAGTCATCGTGACGATGGCTACACGCTGCCGAAAGATGTGAAACTGATCAGCGAGCGGATGAAGGACGCTGGCTACTTCACGGCAAATGTGCGGCAATTGCCTGCCGAACTTGGCTTCAAAGGCGCGGGTAAAACCGACTGGAATTTCGCATCTCCCGAGAAGCCTTTTGATTCCGATCAGTGGTCTGAACTCAAGGCGCATCAGCCTTTCTATGCGCAGCTCAACTTCCAAGAAACGCACCGCACCTTTCACGCGCCATCCCATGCTGATCCGGCAAAGGTAGGGATCCCGCCCTATTATCCAGATCATGAAATCACGCGCAAAGACTGGGCTGAGTATCTGGATGCTGCCACGGAGCTGGACTTGAAGATCGGCAAAGTGCTCGACCTGCTGAAACGTGACGGCTTGCTGGAAAACACGGTGATCTGTTTTGTCGGCGACAACGGGCAGGCGCATGTTCGGGGGAAACAATTTTGCTATGAGGAGGGACTCAATGTGCCCTTCATTTTGCAATGGCCAGCAAGTCTTGCCTCACCCAAAGGATTCACCGCAGGCGTGGTCAGTGACCGACTGCTCATGTCGATTGATCTCACCGCCACTTCACTCAACCTCGCTGGTGTGCCGAAGCCTAGTGGGATGCAGGGTCAGGTCTTTCTCGGATCGGCTGCGGAGCCTGCACGTCAGTATGTTTTCGGCGCGCGCGACCGCTGCGATGAGACGGTCTTCCGGCTGCGGACCGTGCGTGATACGCGCTACCGCTACATTCGGAATTTCACGCCGAATCAGCCCTTCCTCCAAGCCAACGAGTACAAGGAGAAGCAGTATCCCGTCTGGAACCTCATCAAGGAGCTGGCCGCTCAGGATAAACTTACGCCAGTCCAAGCAGTGCTCGCTGCGCCAACGATGCCAGAGGAAGAGCTCTATGACATGCAGACTGATCCTTATCAGATCAAGAATTTAGTCGGCTCGCCCAATCCGGAGTCGCTGGAGGCGCTAGAGCGGTTGCGTGGCGTCTTGACTCAATGGATCGAGGAAACCAGCGATCAAGGCCGTGTGCCAGAAGCTGAAGACGTAGTCAAAAATGAAGGCCGCACCAAACCCGAGCCAGAGAAGAGTCAGGGTAAGAAACGAAAGAAGAATTAAGCGCCTTGGGGTGGACTTTGCTTTGCCTTGGCACGCTCGCGGATAGCTTTCAGGCTGGCCTCGCGGATTCGTTTTAAGCGGCGCAAAAAGCTGGCACTTAAAGCACGGGTTTTTAGGCGCGTATCGAGATTGGAGTAGTTCATGGGTCTGCACCTGAGACATGTGCAGCCTGTGGGGTGTTCATCCGGGCGCACAGACCCAAGACACTTCTTGCACTCGCTGTGGATCGTGTATGTTCGCGGCCCACCGCAACTACCCCTTAGTGTAATGGTAACATCACAGATTCTGACTCTGTTGTTCAAGGTTCGAGTCCTTGAGGGGTAGCCACTCTGGAGAGCCACTGTTCCCACAAAAAGAGACGCTCCATGAATTCGAATTTCCGAGATCTGATCTGGAGCATCAAATGGGCACTCATTATTTTCGGTGCCGGCACGCTGATCATTTTTCTCGGCTTCTGTCTGCCAAAACTCAACGAGATTAAGCGTGAGATGAATTCAACATCCGAGGGACATGAAATCAAACCGGCTGAAGCCCAAAAATGGCTTTCCTCAACACTGAAGCATTCTTTCGACTACGCCCTGCCAGAGGGATCCGCCCTTCATGGGCAAGTCAGCGGCTTCATCGACCCGGCCCTTTTATGCCTGGCTACGTTATCTGAGGAGAAGTTTGATGCATTGAAAAAGGCCATGCTCGCGAAGTCATCTCGTGATCCGCAGAGCGACGACGACAGTCTCGAAGGCGAACCTTTTACATTCGCTCCAAAGCCGTGGCAGCCGGGGCAATGGAAACGACCAGAATGGTGGAATCTTCGAGATGGCCGTGAACTTGACATTGTTCGTTGGAGTACAGACCTGAATGATTCAGCAGAACATTATTGGATTTGGCTCGCCTATGATCGAAGAGCAACCACGCTCTTCGTTTTCCAATCCAGTTGGTAATAGAGGCCTGAGATCGGAGGGTGGCAGACCGCAAGACTGGGGACTCACGGTGCTGCCTTCACCGGCACTGCGACGACGATACCTAGATCAACGGTGGGTTCCGTAGGATCAAGCAATGGCGGCTGAGTGACCTTACCGCCCTCCTTCAGCAGATTGGTGCCGACGGAAAACAGCAGGCCCTTGAGTGGATCATACTGCATGGGTTCTCCCGAAAAGGGGTCCATCGGCATATCCAATAAATAGCCGGGAGACAAATCAGCAAGGCCTGTGGGGAGCTTTTGATGATCCGCGACATAACGGCGAATGGCAAAAAGGCTAAGCACCAAAATATGACGTGCTTTTGACAGGCTGTGCCGCTCCGGCAGAAGCATGTAGGCATCGATGTGCTCTGAGAAATAAGCCTCCCCCGAACCATTCGGCTGGAAGAAAAGAGAACGGGGACGGCGCACGCGACGAACAGATTGGGATGACTGCCCGAGGGCCGCGTAGGGAGCCACGATGGCTTCGTCACGCAATTGACGGAAGGCATCTGCAAAGAGGCCGAGCGTCTCGTGTTTTTTAAAGAACAACCGCGCTGGCCGCTCCTGAGTCACGCCGCCAGGAAGGGTGTCTAGGGGCACGCCACTGTTCTCACCAAAGATCAGCTTCTTTTCATGCAGATAAAAAGCACTTAGCCCATTTTGAAGAAGCGTGTCAGATGGCTCACAACGAATGAACTCATCCTGAAAAAGCTTCAGGCGCTGACTGCTTAAACGTGTTTGTTTGAGGATCTCCGCCGTGGTCTGTACTGCCGCCATGTGGAGCTCCTGCGCGCGCTGCATGAAGGAGGGCCAAGCCCAAAGCTCCTCCATACGCCGACTCATTTCAGCGATGTCAATGGCTGTGGTGAAAGCAGCTTCTTCATTGCTGAGCCGGATCAGATAAGCGGCCTGCGCCTGAAGCAAAATGCGGACATGCGGCCAGGCGGGGTGCTCGCCCAAATCTTCTGCGTGCCAGGCGGCATGATGCTGATGCCAATCAAAGTCTTCTAGAAGGTCCCTCAAATTGTCAAAAGCCACCCCATTCGACTGAACATAAGTGGAGAGAGACGGCGTGTCCCAACTCCAGGCAGGCTTCATGGCTAGCTCCATGTTCTCGATCTTTTGAATGGCATTCAAGAAGACTTTCAGCCGCTCAGGCGCATTGATTTTAACCGCCTGATCCACGGGCACCTGGATGCGCAGATCTTCATCCGACTCGGGCTTCGTATCCGTCAGATAAATCCATGCCAGCATGACAAAACCAAGCAGCCCAAGACAGAGCATGATGGGCGTCGTCCAGGATAGACGCGCTGCTTTTTTTTGCCCCAAGCTCGTAGGCACGGCTGCCGGTCGCCGCAGTGGGATCACCGGCTCAGGAACGAAGGATGGGGCCGCAGGCGTTTCTAACTTTGCACGCGGCACCTCTG
>JBEBGU010001003.1:0-1335 GCA_040081325.1 Prosthecobacter sp. | reverse complement strand
CCGGTGCCGCAGGGGGAGCGGTCGTATTCACCGCCGGGGCAGAGAACGAAGTTACGGCTGTGATTCACGGCAACATGCGGCGCGGAGAAAAGCTCGATGTGATCGACTTCGGGATAGCCTGCGGCGCGCACGGCATCACGTAGTACCAAGGTGGTCTTTGTGAGAATCGCGATGTTTTTCAGCGTGAGGTCAAGCCCGAGATTGGCGACGAGGAAAAACCAGTGCCCACCCCACGCGACATCGCCAGTGATGTTGCCTACTTTCACAGCCTTGGCTTTGCGATAGGAGACGACGTTGCGAATGCTTACACGGTCGTCGTCATGCAGTGTAGCGGTGACGATGCCGACGGGCGTCTCGATGCGATGTTCGCCAGCTACGATTCGTCCGAGATGTTTCAGCGTGATGATGAGGCCGATCATGCCATGCCCGCACATGCCGAGCAGGCCGACGTTGTTGAAGAAGATCACACCAGCCACACATGACGTGTCTTTCGGCTCCACGAGCAAGGCACCAACGATGACCTCATGCCCGCGTGGCTCGCAGATGATGGCACGGCGGTAGGTTTCCAATTCATCAGCCGCCACGCCGCCGAGCACGACGCGAGTTGGCTCGCCGCCAGTGTGGGAGTCGATGATGGGGATGCGCTTCATTCTCTGCATCAAAGTGCGGAGCATCTGGTGAGTCTTGGATGCTTTGGATCTGGGTGACTGGCAATTCAGTCAAAGTAGATCCTGGCCAGCCGCGTCTTTCCAAGTTGCAGCGCCAGGATGAGAGCGACAGTTTTGCGGATGCCTTCTGAAGCTGCTTTTTTTGGATCGTTGATCTTTGGGTCGATCGGGCTGGCGGCGTTTGTATATGGCAAGAGCACGATGCAGGCAAAGAAGATGATCTTGGGGGCGAGCTTGATGATTTATCCCTACCTGATCTCGGACGCATGGCTGCTCTGGGGAATCGGTGCAGCACTGACCGCTTGCCTCGTGAACTGGAAGAACTGAGTGACTGAGAAACAAAAAGCCTCCAGGCCCGAAACGGACTTGGAGGCTCTTAAAATGTGTCAGGTTCAATGCGAACTCACGGTGCCTTGACGGGTGCCGTAGCGGCTGGGGCTGGTGGAGTTGTTGGAACAATTTTGATGGCTGGAGCGGCAGGTGCAGGGGGAGCAGCTACGGCTGGCGTGACCGCAGATGTCGGCACGCTGACAGCAGGCATCGAGGCACCTGGGGTGACGGTGATCGGTGTGGAAGGCTTTCCAGGGGTGAGATTGATCACCTCAGAGGTCGCGCCACTAGGACCGGTGACGGTTGGAGACAAGCCTTTGGGTCCACCCATATTAAA
>JBEBGU010000333.1:0-5273 GCA_040081325.1 Prosthecobacter sp. | reverse complement strand
GGCGTCGAAGGTCTCGTCCACGTCTCCGAACTCTCCTGGACCAAGCGCATCGCCCGTCCATCCGACGTGCTTACCGTCGGTCAGGAGATCAACGCTGTCGTCCTTGGCATCAACAAAGACGAGCGCAAGATCAGCCTCGGCGTCCGCCAGCTCGACACCAATCCTTGGGACGACATCGACGTGCGCTACCCGATCGGCACCCAGATCACCCGTCCGGTCCGCAACCTCACCGCTTACGGTGCCTTTGTGGAACTGGAAGAAGGCATCGACGGCATGATCCACGTCTCCGACCTCAGTTGGACACGCAAGATCAACCACCCATCCGAAATGCTCAAGAAGGGCCAGGAAGTCGAAGCCACCGTGCTCGGCATTGACAAGGCCAATCAGCGCATCAGCCTCGGCATGAAGCAGCTCGATACCGACCCATGGTCGATCATCGACACCCGCTTCAAGGTCGGTGATGTCGTGAAGGGCAAGGTCGCCAAGATCGCCAGCTTCGGAGCCTTCATCGAACTCGAAGGTGACATCGACGGTCTCGTCCACATCTCCCAGCTCAGCGAAGATCATGTGGCCAAGGTCAAAGACATCATCAATGTCGGCGACGAAGTCGAAGCCCGCGTCATCAAAGTGGACAAGGTGGAGCGCCGCATCGGCCTCTCCGTCAAGGCCATGAACTACAGCGAAGCCGACATCCAGAAGGAAAGCCAGGCCTTCGAAGCCCTCCGCCCAAGCACCGACCTCGTCGGACTCGAGCAGGCCTTCAAGTTCGCCAGCGAAGAATGGCGTCCGGGCGAATAAGCCCAGACATCCCGATTCATTCAAAACCCCGGAGGGACGCCGCAAGGCGTCCTTCTTTTTTATGACTGCGAAGCGCGCGGAAGATGTGCTCACTCCTGCCGTTCAACTCCACCCGCATGAAACACATCCTTCTCGCCCTTTCCCTGCTGACGACCAGTCTCTTCGCCGCACGCCCCATTCTCTGCTGTGACTATGGTGGCGGCAAAGTGACCATCCTTTCTGCGGCTGGTGAAATCGAATGGCAGGTGGAGGCCAAAAGTCCGCAGGACTGCTGGCAGTTGCCGAATGGAAACATCCTCTTTGCCTATGTCGCTGGTGCCAAGGAAGTGACTCGCGACAAGAAAGTCGTCTGGGAATACAAAGCGCCTGAAAAGGTCGAATGCCACGCCTGCCAGCCACTGCCAGATGGCAACGTGCTCGTCGTCGAGTGCGGCACCAGCCGAATCATCGAAGTCGATAGGGCAGGGAAGATCGCCAAAGAGATCAAGCTGGTCACCAAGGACACCATCAAGCTGCATAACCAATTTCGTGGCACGCGCAAGACCCCCGACGGCTACTATCTCGTCTGTTTCAAAGGCGAGGGAAAAATCGTCGAACTCGACGGCGAAGGCAAAGTGCTGCGCGAGGTGCCCGTCACTGGTGATCCCCATGAAGTCGTGCAGCTCGCCAATAAGAATCTGCTCATCACCTGTGGCGATGGACACAAAGTCGTCGAAGTCGATCCCAGCGGCAAAACGGTGTGGGAACTCAACGAGAACGACCTTCCCGGCAATACCCTGCGCCTCATGGCTGGCTGCCATCGCCTGCCGAATGGCAACACGATCTTCGCGAACTATCTCGGTCACGGCCATCTGGGCGAGCAGCCTCAGTTCTTCGAGCTGACACCTGACAAGAAAGTCGTCTGGGCCTTTGAAGACAAGGGCCGCTTCAAGACCATCAATCAGATCATGGCACTCGACGACAAGGGCGACGTGACCAAGGGCGAAGTGCACCGCTGATCAGCGCACCGCCCACAGCACCTTCACCGCCTGCACCGCTGCCTTCACGTTATGAACGCGGAAGATCTGCGCCCCGCGCTGCATCCCGGCGGCGATGCAGGCCACGGTTCCTGCATCGCGTTCGAGAGCAGGCACACCGAGCACATCACCGATCACTGTCTTGCGTGACACCGGCAGCAGGATGGGCCGCTCGAAGCGATGCAGCCGTTCTAGCTCGCGGTAGATCGTCAAATTGTCATCCCGCTGCTTTGCGAAGTCGATGCCTGGATCGAGCAGGATGTTCTCGCGCGGCAAGCCCACGCTTTCCGCCATGACGAGCTTCTGTTTAAAGAAGTGCTCCAGTGTCTCCATGATGCTCTCATACTTAACATGCGTGTGCGGCACCTTCGGCTCACCGACACTGTGCATGATCAGCAGACTCGCGTTGTGCTCGGCACAGAGCTTCGCATTAAACGCATCCGGCAATCCGCTGATGTCATTGATGATGTCCCCGCCCTCCGGCAGGATCTCTGCGATGACATCGCTGCGCCAGGTGTTGATGGAGAGCAGCGGCGAGTTATGATGCGCCTTCAGTTCCGGCCACTTCGCCAGGAATGGCATCAGTCGATCAATCTCCTCGCTCACACTGATCGCCTCACGATTCGTCCGCGCGCTCTCCGCGCCGATGTCGATGATGTCCGCCCCGTCACGAAGCTGCTGCTCCGCCTGTGCAAAAGCCACCGTCGGGTCGAGCGTCCCATCGCCACAAAACGAGTCGTCGTTGATATTCACGATCCCCATCACCAGCGGGCGGCGCGGAAACTCAATGCTATGCTGGCGTGCTTTCCAAATCATGTGCAGTGCCTTTAAAGCGCACGCCCACACTGTCCAGCCTGTGCGTGGCTATTTGCATGGACTTTATCTGCCCCGCGAGCTTTATGGGTGTAACGATCTATATCTTCAGAAGCGTTGCGCCCATCAACGGCTGAGCCGCTGCACGTCCGAACAAGTAGAGATCACTTGCCGCTCTGCATCATCATCTTGCCCATTCCCAAACCTGTCTCGGTCATGCTGCGGGATTGTTGGAGGTAGTTTTCCAACGTCTTGAGCTGGCCGGGTGTCAGCGAGGTGGCGGCTTGTTCGAGGATGCGCTTGTTGTTGGCATCTGTCATTTGCAGCATCCGCTGGATGTTGGCGTCATTCATTTGGCTCGGGTCCTGCATGGTTTTAGCGATGGCCGCTTGCTCAGCCGTCGGTGACTTGCGGACCTGGTTCATAATGCTCAGAATAGCCTGCTCTTGCTGTGGGGCGAGTGGCTCGCTGGATGAGGCGAAGAGGTTGCGACCCACGGTGTCGTAGAGCGTGCGCTCAGGTTTCGTGTCCTCCCAATTTTGAAACGTGCCGAAGTCGCTGTCATTGTTCATGAAGGTCTTGATGGCATCGTCGTAGGTCTTCTTGTTCTTCTCCGCCTGCACCATGATTTGCTGCTTATCCTGTGGCGTGAGATTGGGGTCGAGCAGCTTCAGTCCGAGATCGGTTTCTGCTTTCTGGCGATCTGTGAGGAGCTTCTTGAAATGCGTCTTCTCTTCAGCGGTGAGTTGGAGCTGATCAAAGAGTCGCGCGTAGCTGGTCTCCACCTGCACGGCCTGCTGCTGCTCCATCATCGCTCTCATGCCGGGATTCTTCAGCATCTCGCGCAGCGCTGATGCGCCTCCTTTGCCTCCGCCTGCCTGAAAGGGTGAGAGTGCTGCCGCGCCAGCCGGGGCTTTGGCGCTGTCTTCCGTGATCGCCACCGAACTGGCAACGGCAGCGGTGCTAGGACTCGGCAAAGCCGTGGGCCGAACGGCCAGATCACGCCGAAGCTGGGCGATGGTCTGACGCGCGTCTTTGAGATCGATCTCCAGCTTTGCGACCCGTGGATCAATCGGTGCCGGTGTGCCCAGAACCCAGGCCAGGGCGACGATGCAACCGACCGAGAAGAGGGCGAGTGAGACAGTGAGTGCTTTCATGATGGATTCATTTTCTAGACGACTGCGCTGGCCATGACGAGCATGAAATGTCTGCGCTGGTTTTGTTCTGGCATCTTCGTCAGCCGCGCGGCAGATTCGTTGCATGATTTGGGTTCGATTGATCATTCTCACTGCCTGTTTGGGCGCGACAGGCTGGTATCTGGAACGCGAGCAGCGCACCGGCCACTTTCAGCGCGTGGACGACTTGTTCCTCGACTTCCTCGTGGCCAATGCGCGTGCGCTTCTGACTCAGCCCGAGTCTGGAAAAGAAAGCCCCGTCGTGCTCGTCAGTCTGCGTGAGGAGCAGCTCACCGAATACGCCGCGTGGCCACCACCACCGCTCGACTGGCAGACAATCCTCAAAGGCCTGCAAGCCTATGAGCCGAGTGTGGTAGTGATCCCGACGCCGCTCTTCTGGGGCAGCCCCTCACCCGACTTCGTGCCTGCCGTGAGTGAGGCGCTGCTCCCATTCACCAGTGTCGTGCTCGGCGTGGAAACCCAGCTCACGGACGGCGCTCTCAAGGCCCCTGCTTTCATGGGCGGGCTGGAGGCTCAACTGCCGCGCTTTCAACGAGTGGATGGCCCCCTGGATCTCGCGCCCGCTTTCTCCGCACTCATCACCGCGCCCGATGCCAAACTGCGCGCTCAAAGTGAACTCGGACTCGGAGTCGCGACCTCTCAAAACTCACTCCCCTATGCCCTGAATGAAAGCGCCGCACTGTTGCCCAGCGTGCTCGCCCAGACCCTGGCCCGCTACACCTCCAGCCCGTATTCCCTGCATCGCTTACGGCTAGGTCCAGGAGCCGGAGCCTATCTCGCTCAAGGCCTCTTTGTGCCACTCGAAAACGACGGCACCGTGAAAGCGCTCGACTCCACAAATGTGCCCACGGTCAACGCCCTCGACCTCATGACTGGCACGCTGGCGGATGGCGTCAGTGAAGCCGACAAACAAGCACTCGGCAAAGGCAAGATCATCGTCATCGGCCCGGAACACGAGATCGCTGGCCAGGCACCCTCGCTCGCACGTCTCCATGCTCAGGCTTTGTCACATCTTCTCTCACTGCCACGCATCCGAGTGCTCACTCCCGTGCAGCAATGGATCGCTTGGGGCATCGCCACCATCGCCGCTTTCTGGATCGTCCTGCGCGTCCGCCGAGGCCGCGCCCTCCACGTCGGCATCGCCTTCATCTTCGCCGCGCTCGTCGTCAGTTTCCTCGGCTTTCAATCCAGTCTCCTCTGGTGTCCACCGACCCTCCCCGTCGCATTGATTGCCACTGGCGCGCTGGTTGGAATGCTGCTGGGTAGATCAGGGAAAGTGGCACCGCCACAGGAAGCAAAGCCTGCTACTCCTGATCTGCCATGATCGCCTTTCTGCTCGATCTTTGGCGTCATCGCGGTTTGCGCGTGACGTTCTTGATCACGGCCACACTGCTGAGCCTCTGCCTGCTCACGACATGGACTTTGAACTGGAGCGGTGAGAAGCGCTGGC
>JBEBGU010000332.1:0-5277 GCA_040081325.1 Prosthecobacter sp. | reverse complement strand
GGCCCACATCGTCCATCGTGTTGGCATCGTTATCGATGAAATCCCAGCCGCGAATGTCGTCTTTGAGATTGTTGCCATCGTCATCCTGATTATTGCCAGGCACCTCGTTTGGATTGGTCCAAATGGTAGTTGTTAAATCTGGGTGAGTGGCGTCCACTCCCGTATCGAGAACCGCGACGACGATATGTTCTAAATCGTTAGCGTTACGCGGCTCTTTGACTACATCCCAAGCCACGGGGGCCTGAATCTTTGGTAGGTGCCATTGCGGTCCCGGTGTCGTTCCTGCATAGAGCGGATCATTGGGTGTCGTTGCCGCCCCTGTTGTGATGAAATCTGGCTCTGCAAACTTAATGACATTGCTCTGACGATTCAGTGAGAGCAGCGCGCTTTCGATGGCTCTCTCTCCTGTCATCGGGACGTCCACCAAATAGATATCGCTCGCCGTAAGTCTTTGCCGAACTTGGTAATCGGGTGGCAAAGCCTTCTGTAATGAGGCTCGGGTTACGCCCTCCTGCACTTGCACCATAACATGATTGGCAATCATCGCATTCTGCCACAACGCGGCAGTCTGGCCTGCCGTGCTGTTATGGATGGCGCTTGCGCTTCCTACTTTCTGCACCGTATCCACCCGCACTAGGTTGGAAGGAAATCCCTCGACTCGATAAACTTCCGAATGCCTAACCAGAGATTCGTCGATTCGAATATCGAATGCCTTCTCGAGATCGGGTTCCCAACTCTGCACTTTAAAAGTGTGCGTCTCACGACTGATCAACTGTCCTACCCGGGCGATGCCATCAAACTGCATGTCACTCGCCTGTAATGGCTCAAAATTGGGGGCCAGTGCTTCTGTCGGAGAGACTTCTTTTACGTCGTAAGTTGGAGTCGCCGCAGGCACTTTACTTGCCATGCTGCGACTGGTTGCCTGCTCAATTTTAATTTCACGCTGATGACCTGCAAACCACCCAGCTAAACAAGCTAGGATTACGAGGCCAAAAACCGTCTGATTTTTTCGGGAAGGATGCATGAGGAGGGTAATACAGCTCAATCTACCAAATTTGGTTCCCATTGTTACACCCTTTTGTTGGTTGGGCGCCCTTAAAAAATTCGATAAAGCTGTCAATTTTCGCAGTGCCTAAGATGCAGCTATTAAGAAGGGCGGCAGAACGAAGGCTCAATCGATTGAAGCCGCGGGAGCAGCACAAAGATTAGCTCGCGAATTTCAGGGCCATAAGTGCAGCCGCTTGGCCGGTCGCCATGCAGGCCCCCATGACACGGACGGAAGCTAGTGCTTCATGATCAGCGGATAAGCAGCGCCCGGCAAAGTAGAGGCCCGGAGTGCTCGCATTCTTTAGACAGCCTGCGGGAATTCCGGCTGGCTCTGGACGGTCAAAGAAACGGAACTTTGGGCCGCGTGCATTCTCGCGCATCTCCATCGGCCAGCCAGCTAGTGCGACATCGTCTTCATAGCGCTGGCAGGTAGAGAGAGACTCCCCCGTGAGGGTGAAGTCGCCAATGTAACGGGCGGATTCACGAATGCCAGCCTGCGCGGGTAAGACAGGCGGTGGGCAGTCTTTAAAGTCGCGGTGGCGCTCGCGCAGATAAGTCCACAAGTGCATCGCTGTGCGGCGGCCAGTGCTTTCCACTTCGGCACGCTTCGCCGGGTCAAAAGGGTCCCACTGAGCTTGGCCAGCCTCTAGGTCGATGGTCATGAACATCTCCTCTGCGAATGGTGAATCACGAAACGCTGCCCCGATGGCGGACTCAGGCAGTGCCTTCTCTCTGATGCCCCGCACGATCAGCGCCCCGAGTGCGAAACGCCAGCTTTCATCATGTGTGCCAGTGACTCGTGGCAGACCGCAAACATAGGCTGGGCGGTAGAGCCGCGCGGACTCAGCCTGCACCCAGAGATCTCGGCTCAGCCAGCGCGCGCCTGTGGCATCTCCGGTGGTGTCGATCAGTGCCTTGGCTTGATGTGTCTGTTTCACTCCAAATGAAATGACATCTACATGCCATCCGCCTTCATGCTGTTGCAAGCCACACCACTCCGCACCACTGAGTCGGGTGAGATTGGCTTCAGCATCACAAAGTTCATCGGCGATATTTGCAAACAGGCTGGGATGCTGGCGCAGGACATAGACGCGGCCCATGAGATCTGGTGCAGACTGCTGCGTGCGCTCCATCATGTGCTCGCCGATCTCCTGTGGCACGCCTGGATTCAGCCAGGCCCATGGGCGCGATGTATCCGGGTGGTACAGTCCGCAAAAAGTATGCACGAGAGCATTCGTGCCCATGCCGCCGAGCTTTGACTGGCGCTCGATCAGCAGCGTCCGTGCACCAATGCGCGCAGCAGTCAGCGCGGCAGCTAGCCCCGCACTGCCTCCCCCGGCGATGATTACGTCCCAAGTCTGCATGTTGTGTTTGAATGTCATTAGGCCGCGTTGCTGTGCTGGCAAGCTTGATGAATATTTGCTCTTTCCAGTGTGACTGATTACGACATCATCTGTGCCGATGCCCACGCCCTTTCATGCTTTCGGTCCGAGTCATCAGGCAGTGTTTCTGATCTGCGGTGTACTCTTCATTGTCTTGGCTTTTGCGCGCTGGAAGCATACCAGACTCGCGCAGATTCTTGAACGACTTTTGGCCGTAGGGTTACTCCTGAGTTGGCCTTTCGCTTCGTTCGCTCATTGGCGTGCTGAGACGCTGGAACTGAGCAATGCACTGCCGCTGCATTTCTGTGATATCGCAGGCATTGCGGCTGTCGTGGCTCTTTGGGCGCGTCATCGATTGGCCTGCGAGATCGTCTATTTCTTTGGCCTCGCGGGGACACTTCAGGGACTCATCACACCGAACCTGAAACTAGATTTTCCTGATCCGCGATTCTTCGTGTTCTTTCTTCTGCATGGTGGTGTGGTCGTAGCGGCCCTGCATATTGTGACCTCCATGCGTTGCCCACCGCGAGTCGGAGCAATCCGCCGCATGTTTGGAGTGACCATGGTTTATGCGGTCGGGGCTGCCACGGTGAATCAAATGCTGGGCACGAATTTCGGCTTCCTTTGTAACAAGCCAGAGCAGGCCAGCCTGATGGACAGCCTCGGCCCGTGGCCCTGGTATGTCGGCAGCATGGTGCTGCTGTGCATGGTGTTTTACAGCCTGCTCAATGCCCCTTTTGTGATCTCCAGGCGCTGGCGTGGTACAGAGTGAGTGCCTGTATTTAGGATTCAAGGACCAACGTGATTGCCCGCGCATCACGGAACTGATTTTTTGGATTGACCAAAACCGCGTCAATCTTCAGTGTTTGGCTAATCAGATAAGAAATATGAAAAAGTTTTTTATATCTTGGTTAGTCATTCTCATGGTGTCGTCTCACTCGGCAAGAGCGCAGTATGAAAGCCCCGGTCTGGGACCGGACATCTATCTCCGTCCTGCCGCCGAGAACGCCCGCCCCTGGAAGCTCTGGTTGCGCGCCTTTATCGGCAACGATGACAACGTGCAGGAAATCGGCAGGGCCAGCACCTTTGTGGGCGACTCGTCCAGCGGCTTCATCGGCCTCACAGTGGAGGGCAGCTACAAGCTGGTTGATGACAGTGACTGGGTCGTGGGTGCGGCTCTGCGCTTTGACCAACTGATCTACCTTGATGGTCCTCAAGACGCTTCACCCCCAGGCTTTTACGCAACTGATGCCGATGACTTCAACTACACGATCATCGACCCCGCAGTGTTTGTCGCTCGCCGCTTCGACGTGGGGCCGGTGCCGGTCACGGCCAGAGTTGTTTATAACCATCGTTATGAAACGGCGGAAACGGAGGGCGGCACATTTCAGACACTTGCCGGCGGTCTTGGGGCGAAATTGACGGAAGCCTGGAACGTGGATCTGCTGTATGCGCACGGCTGGGATGACCATGGCGTGATCTATGCCTTCAATCACGTCAACAACGACCGTGACGGTCAGCGCGACAGCGTGACACTCTCCACCTCGTATCTCTTCAATCAAAAGCGCACCCTCCTGACCCTGGCCTACGCAGTGATGCGCAACGATTCGGACGGCATGAATTTCCTCTACGAGGGGCAGTCGATCAATCTGCGGCTGCTTACAGTCTTGAGCGGTCCCTTTGCCGCAGCGGTGCAGCTTGGCTATGCCAACCGTGATTATGCAGGCTTCGCCACACCCAATCCGATGATTCCTCCTCCAGGCCGCACCGAGATGGATCTTTACACGGCGGGGTTGCAACTCCTCTGCAAGCTCGGCCCGCAATGGACGGCAGACGTGTTTTACAACTACACCTCCTACCAGTCCAACCTGCCCTTGTTTGACTCCAACCGCAGCATCTGGGGCATGGGGCTGCGCTATGACTTCTAATCACCTCCTCCCACCATTGAGATCTCATGAAAACGACATTCCTTCTTTCCTTGAAACATCTGGCCGTTCTGCTGCTGATCCCTGTGGGACTGCCGCTGGCTTTATGTGGTTGTCAGCAGAAGCACCAGGAGCAGGCTGCTGATCTAAGTGATTTCAATTTCTCTCAACAGCCCACCACCAACGGCACCAACAACGAAGTGAAGTCTTGATCCCTTTGAACTCTGTCTAGGGAGGAGTGACTACTCCACGAGATAGAGAATACGACCGCAGCTCTCACACTGGGTGACCACTTCTTCACTGCGCAGTTGCTGGATAGTGCCGCTGACCACTTTCATGTGGCAGCCCCCACAGATGCCGTGAGCGAGCGGGACCACGGCTGCATCAGGCTTCTTGGTGAAGAGGCGCGTGTAGAGATCCATGGTTTGCTGCTCAATCGGGGCGGCGAGTTCAGTGCGCTCAGCTTCGAGATCGGCGAGGCGCTTTTTCAAGCCCTCAGCACGCTCGACTAGCGCTTTGAGTTCTACGTTAACATGGGCCTGCGTCACGGCTAGCTTGGCCTGCGCGTCCTTCAGCAATGACTTGGCGGTTTCGAGTTCCTCCATGAGCTCGAGCTGCTTGTCTTCGATCTTATTGATCTCGCCCTCGTAGCGTTTGATCTCGATTCCCATGGCCTGGAATTCGTCATTCTTGCGCGTCTCAAACTGCTGATCGTGCAGACGCTTGATGCTGTTTTGGCGTGTCTGAATATCGAGTTCAACGCTCTTGATTTTCACCTCAGTCTCTTTGGCCTTCATCGACCCCGCCTCGACAGCAGCGGTGTCACCCGCGAGCTGGGATTTTGCCAGAGCCTCATGCTTTGGCACGTCCTTGAGTTCCTTTTGAAGAGTGCGGATGCGCTGGTCGCGTTCCTGAAGCTGGAG
>JBEBGU010000331.1:0-5285 GCA_040081325.1 Prosthecobacter sp. | reverse complement strand
GGCGGGCACTGGCGATGGATGAACAGAGTTTCGGCCTGGATCATCCCGAAGTAGCCATCCGCCTCAACAACCTCGCAGCTTTGCTGCAAGCCACGAACCGGCTGGCAGAGGCCGAGCCGCTGATGCGGCGGGCGCTGGTGATGGACGAGCAGAGTTTCGGACCGGAGCATCCCAGAGTCGCCGTTTGCCTCAACAATCTCGCGCAATTGCTGCAAGCCACGAACAGGCTGACGGAGGCCGAGCCGCTGATGCGGCGGGCCCTGGCGATGGACGAGCAGAGTTTTGGCCCGGAGCATCCCAATGTCGCCACAGACCTCAACAACCTCGCGCGATTGCTGCAAGATACAAACCGGCTGGCGGAGGCCGAGCCGCTGATGTGGCGGGCATTGGCGATGGATGAGCAGAGCTTTGGACTAGATCATCCCAGCGTCGCCACAGACCTCAACAACCTCGCGCGATTGCTACAAGACACGAACCGGCTGGGAGAGGCAGAGCCGCTGATGCGGCGAGCACTGGTGATCCTGCATCAGTTCACTGCCGCAACGGGGTATTCCCACCCCGCACTCGGGGTGTTCTCCCAAAATTACACCTTGCTCCTTCTCGCCGCAGGACGCACGCCTGAACAGGCACAGGCGGAGCTTCAAGGAGTGATGGCTTCCAGCCATCAACCGTGATGCCAGGATGGACTCACTCCTTGAGGGGCCAGTCGATCTCGGTCTCTCCGTGCATGATTTCGGCGAGGACGGGGACGTCGAGGAAGTTTTGGAGGACCATGCGGTTGGAGATGCTGGCGGCGTCGCGTTCGTCATGAGCGTAATTCAGGATGATGCCGGCGCAGGTGAGGCCGCGATGCTGGATGTTGCGGACGGTGAGCAGGGTGTGATTGAGGCAGCCGAGCTTGTTGTTCACGACGACGATGACAGGCAGCTTCAATGAAGTGGCGAAGTCGGCCATGGTGTCTTTGCCAGCGAGCGGGACTTCCCAGCCGCCAGCGCCTTCGATGAGGACATGACTGTGTTTGGCGGTGAGGGTGTAGAAGCCTTGGCGAGCGGCTTCGACATCGACGGTTCGGTTTTCCAACAACGCGGCGGCATAGGGGGAGGCGGGGACTTTGAGGAAGATGGGATTGATCTCTTCGACACTCAGTGCATTGCCGCTGGCCTGTTGGATCGCGAGCGGGTCACGGCGATCACCACAGGCGAAGGGTTTGTAGCCGACGGCATCGAGCCCGGCTCGGCGGAGGGCTTCGATGAGGAGGCAGGTGACGTAGGTTTTGCCTGCGTCGGTGTCGGTGCCGGTGATGAAGTAGTGCATGTGAGTGGAGTCAAAGCGGGCAATGAGGGCGCGGTCAAGCATGAGGGAGAGATTGCAGTCGGAGGAGAATCGGTCATGATCGTCTGGCTTATGCGAAATACGACTCTGCTGCGACCCCGCGAGCGTCCGGTGAGGACGAAGGCGCAAATCTCGCGCTGGCGGGCTCAGCGTGGCGAGTGGTTCGCGACGCTGGAGCCGACGCTGCTTTCCCAGCGGTTGTTTGATCACATCCCTGGCGTGTATTTCTTTGCCAAGGATCAAAACGGGCATCTGATGTTTGCGAGTCAGGGACTGCTGGATCGCTATCAGATGGCGGATGATTCGGAGATCATTGGGCGCACGGATTTTGATCTGAATCCAGGAAGCATGGCGCAGGCCTATGTGGATGACGACAAGCGACTACTCAGTGGCAAGACGCGGATCATTGAGCGCATCGAGCTGTGGTGGGATCGGCAGGGAATGCCGGACTGGTTTCTGGTGACGAAGCTGCCGATGATGGATCGGCGTGGCAGGCCGAATGGCGTGATGGGTTTGCTGCGTCGTCCTGACGAGGCAGAGCGGAGGCTGCCGGTGTTTCAGACGGTGGCGCAGGCGGTGGAGATCATGCGGCGCGACTATGCACAGCCGCTCCTGATCGAAGACATCGCGACGTCATGTGGGCAATCGCTGCGGCAGTTGCAGCGTCGGTTTCAAACGGCATTTGGAGTGACCCCGCAGGAGTTTTTGCTGAAGACACGGGTGCTGTCGGCGGCGCAGATGCTGGAGACGACGGCGCTGTCCGTGGCGGAGGTGGGGCGCGCCTGTGGCTTTGTGGATCAGAGCGCGTTCACGCAGCATTTCCGCAAACGAACGGGGATGACTCCGACGGCTTACCGGCAGAGTCAGGGGCGGGGATGAGTGTGGATCACACCCAGCCCATCCACTCCTTCAGCACTTTGAGATCGCGGACATGAGCTTCGCGGAACTCTTTGAGCACGGCGGCATCTTTTGGATCGCCTTTGAGATACTCGACGTGAAGTGAGACGGGGCCGGTGTAGCCGCGCTGAGTGAGTATTTTGGCGAAGGCGGGGTCCACCTGGCCCTGACCGAGCGGGCAGCCTTCGGCTTTGCGGCCTTCCCATTTGAAGTCTTTGAAATAAACAGCGCCGCAATGGTCGGCGACGAGGGCGGTGCTGAGCGGCCACTGGAGGCCGCCTTCGACGGTGGCGTGGAAGATGTCGTAGCAGAAGGAGAACTGCTCAGCGGTGTACTCCTGCATGAGCGAATAGATGTCCCAGATGGGAGCGCCGAAGTAGTCTTTGCCGGAGTGGTTCTGGAACAGCGGCTGGATGCCGATCTCCTGGCAGAGCTGGATGAGATCTTTGAGGCGCGGCTTCACTTCCTGAAGCTGAGGCCAGATGGGTTTCTTGAGATCGTATTTGTAATAGTTCATGCGGAAACGCTTCACGCCGAGTTTGGCGGCGGTGCGCAGGACGGCTTCGGTGCGTTGCTCGGCGCTGACTTCGTTGATGCCGGAAGTCATGATGGTCATCTCAAGGTTCTGCTTCTTGAGCGCCTCGATATACTTGGGCAGCTCGTCGACGACCTTCTCGGGCTCGATGTGGCCTTTGGGGCGGATGGGTGACTCGACGCCATCGACTCCCATCTCGACGGCGAGACTGGCGATGTCATCAAACGACATGCCTTGGAGATGCTTGGTGAAGAAGCACAGTTTGTTCGGGCGTGTAGGGGCTGCGGCTGCGTTGGCGGAGAGAGCGAGAGAACCGGCGAAAAGCGAGGCTTGATTGAGAAAGGCGCGGCGGGTTGGCATGGTGCTAGGGTTTGAGAGCTTTGGGTTGGTGGCGGTCGGCTTCGAGGATGGGTTGGAATTCCTTCCAGAAGACTTCGGCGGGAAGCGCGAAGGTGGTGACGCGATCGACGCGGGCGATGTTGATGCCGATAGCATGACCTTCGAGGTCGAGTAGCGGGCTGCCCATGTCGAGCGGATGCAGGGGCAGGTCGTGCTGGATGACTAGAGAAAAATTGTCGGTGCGGACGGAGATGCCACCGTTGGCAAAGTCTTCACCCTCCCAGTTTTGCAGGATCTTGGTGCGGCTGGCGAGACGCACTTGGATCGAAATGATTTTATCAGCGCGGCGATATTTAACATCGACCTGCTCGCCGGGTTGGCGGTTGTGGATGATCTCGTTGACGCGCATGAACTCGCTCAAACGTTCGCCTGCAAGTTCGATGAGCACGTCATCTGGCCTGAGTCCTGCCGCTGCGGCAGGACTGTCTTCAGCAATGCCGACGATGCGTACGCCGCCGCCTTTGGTGGCCTTTTCGTCCATGCGCACGCCGATGGCGGCACCGTCCCCACGGATATGCCGGCGTTGAGCACTCATGACGCCGATTCTTACTTCCGTGCCGCCTTTGGCTGGCGAGGTCAGCCACTGGCCATACTCAACGGTATTGGACTTGCCGCCAAAGGTCACCGCGCTCACTCCAGTCACGCCCACGGCCTGACCGAGAACGAGGTCATGAGCGACGGAGCGATGGATCTCCCGAATGGCTGCGATCCTTTTACCGCCCCAGCGAATTTCGGCTTTTTCCAGCATCGGAGCATCACTGGCTTTGGTGAGAAAGTAGCCATCTGCACCGACCCATGTCGCTGTCGATAGCACGCGGTCCTTGAGATAAATGAGCGCTACACAGGTTTTGGTTAACTTCGCGATGCCGTCCACTGCCGCGAGAGTTTGGCTGCCGTTCGTCCGCTCGCCGGGAGTGAGCGGTGGGCGCGATTCGGCATGGCTCGAGTTGAACCACAAGACGATCAAAAGGACGAGAGGTAATTTCATCCTTCATCCTCCTTGGGTAGCGAGCCGAGTGTTGCTTTCACATCAAGTGTTTCGATGCCACGCCTGAGTTGCAGCAAGATTTGCGTGCCCGCTGGGCGTGCGCGCACGGCATTTTGAAACTGGCTGAGAGATGGCATCTTCTCGCCATCGAGTGCTAGGATCACATCATCTTGTCGTATGCCCGCTTGATCAGCAGGTGAGCCTTTTTGGATCAGGGTTACTTTGATTTCGATCCCAAAGGAGGGGCCAAGTCCCACACCCAGATAGCCACCACTCCCAGTGCTCCAGACGCGAATGATTTGGCTCATCTTCAAATCATCCCATGAGCGAAAAAAGGGAGCCATGGAGACATGCATGTTTTGATCACGATCCTCCCAGATCTGACTGTGAATGCCGATCACCTCACCCGCTAGATTGAAGAGCGGGCCACCAGAGTCACCGCCCATGAGCACGCAGTCGGTTTGCAATGAGTTGGCCGTCTGCTTGACGATTTTACCCACGCGCAGGACCACGCCGCGCTGCTTATCAAATCCCCCAGGATGACCAAGAGCGATGCACCACACACCGGGCTGTGCTTTCGTTACCTCGCGGCTGACTTTCACATGGGGCCACTTCACATCGTTTTCATTGAGCTGCATGAGTGCGGCATCTGCCGTCTTATCAAGCCCGAGCGTGGTTGCTCTGACCACTTTGCCGTCATCGAGAACCACACGCATTTCACGTCCTGGTTTCTCGGCGACATGTGCAGCAGTGAGGATGAGTCCGTCTTCGGAGATGATGACGCCACTTGCTGTGCCATCATGCGTTTGAATAGCCACAACAGCGGTCCGCAGCTTGGGCAGCATGGTTTGCACGGACTGCTGCACTTTCAAAAGATCACTCAGAGAAGTGCGGCCTGTGGCCATCGGCATGACATCTGCCGCCATCAGTCCAGACGCCAGTAATCCTGTGCAGGTAATGATGAGAGCAATGGTGAATCGGCGGCGCATGAATGGCGATGTTTTCAAAACGGAGCTGGAAATGAGAACTGTCTGAAATTCACAAGCAAAAGGCAAGCCAGGACCGACCTCCGTGAAAATGACTAATGAGCTGAAGTTGCGTTGCCTGTTGGAGTTACGCCTTGAATCATGCGCC
>JBEBGU010000330.1:0-5288 GCA_040081325.1 Prosthecobacter sp. | reverse complement strand
GTCGAAGGAATCGAAGCCGCCGCTGCGAAAGCCAAGGACAAAGGCATCAAGCGCGCCATCCCGTTGCCCGTGGCCGGTGCCTATCACAGCCGCCTCATGAAAAGCGCGCAGGACAAACTCGCCGCCGTGCTCGCCTCATCCGTCATAGGGGAGCCCGCCGTGCCAGTCGTCTGCAATTTCGAAGCTCGCACGGTGAAAACACCCGAAGAAATCCGCGACACGCTCACAGCTCAAGTCACTGGCAGTGTCCGCTGGGTCGAATCCATGCAAGCCCTCCGCTCCCAAGGCCACGAACTCTTCATCGAACTCGGCCCGGATGCCACACTCGCCGGTCTCTTTGGCAAGATCGACAAGGGTGCCAAGGTCATCTCCATCAAAGACATCGCCAGCCTCGAAGCGGCCGTTGCTGAGCTAACAGCCTAAACTACGCCAGCACCGACTTGACCACCTCGCCGTGTACATCGGTGAGGCGGAATTGACGGCCCTGGAAGCGGAAGGTGAAGCGCTCGTGATCAATGCCCAGGAGGTGCATGATCGTCGCCTGGAGATCGTGGATGTGGACTTTGTCCTTCACGGCATTGAAGCCGAACTCATCGCTCTCGCCATAGCTCATACCGGGCTTCACACCGCCACCTGCCATCCAGATCGTGAAGGCATACGGATGATGATCGCGGCCCCACTGCTTCGTGTTCGCGATGTCGCCCTGCAAAAACGGCGTGCGTCCAAATTCACCGCCCCAGATGACCAGCGTGTCTTCCAGCAGCCCGCGTTGTTTCAGATCTTTGATCAAAGCCGCACTCGGTGCGTCGGTGTCCTGACATTGTATCTTGAGTTGTGTGTTCAGATTCCGATGCTGATCCCAGCCTGCGTGCATGATCTGCACAAAGCGCACACCACGCTCCGCCAGCCGCCGCGCCATGAGGCAGTTGTAGGCATAGCTGCCCTGCCTCAAGACATCGGGGCCATACATGTCGAGGATGTGTTTTGGCTCTTTCGAGAGATCCGTCAGCTCCGGCACACTGCTCTGCATCCGATACGCCATCTCATACTGCGAGATCCGCGTGGCGATCTCGGGATCACCGTGATCGCGCAGCTTGATGGAGTTCAGCTCGTTCAGGCCATCGAGCATCGTACGGCGCACTTCGCGGCTCATGCCCTCGGGATTGCTGATGTATAAAACCGGATCGCCACTGCCTCGAAACTTCACGCCCTGATACTTCGAAGGCAGGAAGCCGCTACCCCAGTAGAAGTCATAGAAGATCTGGCCGCAGGACGCTTCTTTGTCGCGACTCGTCATCACGACAAAGGCGGGCAGGTCCTCGCACTCACTGCCGAGCCCATAGCTCAGCCACGACCCCATCGCCGGGCGTCCCGCTTGCTCCGCACCGGTCATGAGAAAGGTGATCGCGGGCGCATGATTCACCTGCGTCGTGTGCATGGATTTGATGAAGCACAGCTCATCCGCGATTTCCGCCGTTCGCGGCAGAAACGAACTCACAGTGGCCCCGCTTTTGCCATGCCTGGAAAATTCCGTGATCTCTCCCAGCACTGGTCGCGCTGTCTGTCCGCCGGTCATCGTGCTGAAGCGTTTCCCACCCACCACGCTGTCGGGGATCTGCGTGCCGTGCATCTTCTTGAGCAGGGGCTTGTGATCAAAGAGATCGACATGTGAAGGCGCGCCGTTTTGCAGCAAATAGATCACGCGCTTCGCCTTCCCAATGAAATGCGGTAGCGCAGGAGCCAGCGGATCAGGAGCCTGCATCGCAAGCCCCTGTTTCGTGAACAAAGAACCCAAAGCAAGTCCGCCAAGGCCCGCAGCACCCTGGCCAAACAACGCTCGGCGGGTGAGATTTTGAAGATGGAGATCAGGGGGCAGCATGGTGATGGCTCCTATCACAACGGTGTTCATTCACCTGAACTTTTGCCGATTGGGTGGACTCGGCGGAGTTCACTTGATGACCTTCAGGCCTTCGAGCTTCGCCAGTTTGCAGGCTTTTTTGTCAAAGCTCCAGAAGCTCTGGCACTTTAGTATGAGGGCTGCTGCGACGTGGAGGATGTCATAGGCGCGAAAGCCGTGACGCGCCGTATGGCGGAGGGCGATCTCCTCGAACTTGGCCGAAATCTCGGCCTGCGAGACATTCACCAACCGCATGGCCACGCCCTGGGTCAGATCATCGCGGAACTGCTGCTGGCAGGCAGCGGCTAGCTCAGCGCTGATACGAGACTGAGCCTCACCGAAACCAGTGAGCACTGATTGCTCAAAGGCATTGATGACCTCCAATCTCGTGAGCCAAGTGATGGGCAGGAGGGGGAGTTCTACGCTGAAAACACTCTCTGCTAGGGCGGTTTCCGGTCTCTCCAGATACAGTCGAGTGATGAAATTCGTGTCTGCGTAAGTGCTCATTCCCCGGCGATGAGTTTGTCTAGTTGCGCGCTCTGCGCCTTCGTCATCATCGGCATCTTCAGTGCTCGGCGACGCGCGGCAAAGTCGGGGTACTCGGCCTTCGGCGCAGCAGCAGGCGGCTCCTCGGGGCGGAGCTGATAGGTGGTGCCCTTCCGGCTGCGGATGCGGATGAGGCCCACTCGATCACAGGCCTCTAGGACCTTGGCGAGGTGGCGGTTGAGATCGCGGACGGTGAAATCAGTGGTGCTAGTGTTCATGACGGACATTGCCCTCTCTGATGTCCGTCGTCAAGAATGAGGGTGACGTGGGGATCACTCCTTCGTCACCACCTCATCGAGGTTCAGCAGCATCAGACAAAGGTTCGTCCAAGCGGCGTGCTCGGCGGGATTGAGTTTGGGATCGGCTTTGGCTTCGCCGACTTTGAGGAGCTTGGCGGCATCTTTCGCCGTCAGTGGGCGCACTTCGGTGAGTTGCTTCTGAAGCACGACGGGTTCCTCAGCTTTGGGATCACAATTCGTTATGATTTGGAAAGCATGTTGGAGGCGCTGCTTGTCTCAAGGCAGGCTTTCCACACAGCGCGACTGATGGGCACGTAGCGAGTGCTGCCGTCGGGTAACAGTTTGGTTTCGAAGATGTTGCTCGGTTGCTGGATGAACTCGTCGTAGGAGCCATGGACGAAAAAGGTGCGCGCATCGGCTCCATCTGGCCAAGGACTGGGCTTACCAGAGGCTTCCTGGATGGCTGCCTCAATTGCACTGAGGATCTCCAGCGGCGTCAGGCGGGTGTCGATGTCATGCCCACCCTCCAGATAGTCGGCGATGGCGACTTGCAGCTTCTTCACGACCTCGCTGATCTGACTTTTGTCCACCGCACCTTCACCGTCGATGAGCTTTTGCATCTCGCGCTTGGTTTAACCGCGCTGATGACAGCCTCAGGCACGCCTTCAACGTGGCGGAGATGTCTTCCGCGATTGGGGCGGGTGGACATGATGACAGGTGCATTTAGCAAACTTTCACCTCCGGCACCAGCTCAGTGCTGGGCATGGCTTCAAATTGAATTCCGAGACGCCACTGGCTTCCCGAGAGCCTTGAAATCACGGCTCGGTGCGTGCAGGAAGGGCCATGCCGCAACTCATCCGCCCTTGGTATTGGCCCGCAAAGGGACAACCTGAACGCACCGAACCCTTCACCTGGATTGTGGAAGGTGTCATCGCGGCGTCGTGGTGGCCTGATCCGTATGTTTTCGACATCTACGAGGAGCAGAACATCCGCGCGGTCGTGAACTGCTGCGAGTTCGACAACCGCCAAGATGTGCCGAGCCAGTTTGCCTATCATCACATCAACGTGCCTGACTACGGCGTCCCCACGGATGCGCAGATCGAGCACTTCGTTAGCTTGATGGACAAGCATCACGCCGCTCGCGAGGCGGTCGTGGTGCATTGTGTGGCGGGTTGTGGCAGGACTGGGCAGTTCATCGTCGCGTGGTGTGCGAAGGCGGGCTTCATCCCGGCGAATGCCGATCCCGTGCAATGGATTCGCACACGCCGGAAATGCTGCCTAGAAACCCGCGAGCAGACCGACTGCGCCAAGCGCTGGATGAGTAAGCCTCGGCCTTGATGATCATTCCTTCGTCACCACTTCATCGAGGTTTAGCAGCATGAGGCAAAGGCTCGTCCAGGCGGCGTGCTCGGCGGGATTCAATGCCGTATCTGCTTTGGCTTCGCCGACTTGGAGAAGCTTCGCGGCATCTTTGGCAGACTGCTGCCGGAGTTGGGTGAGCTGCTTTTGAAGCACAGAGAACTCCTCAGGCTTCGCTGGCCGATGCGTGACGATCTGGAAAGCCTGCCGGAGATGCTGAGCATCGTCACCGGGCGACTTCATCACCTTCTCGGCGAGCACGCGGGCGGCTTCGACATAGGTTGTGTCGTTCAGCGTGACGAGTGCCTGCAGCGGCGTGTTCGTGCGCGTGGTTTTGACGGCGCAGACTTGGCGCGTGCTGTTATCAAAGAGCATCGTTGGGCCGACGATGCGACGCCAGAAAACATAGAGTGTGCGGCGATAAAGAGCGTCGCCGTGATCCTGCAAATAGGTCTTCTTGCCAAAGGTGGCCTCTTCCCAGATGCCCTCGGGCTGGTAAGGCTTCACCGAAGGTCCGCCGAGCTTCGGATTCAAAAGCTCGGAAAATGCCAGCGCCTGATCCCGCAGCATCCACGAAGGCATGCGGAATCGCGGCCCACGCGCGAGCAGCCGATTCTCTGGGTCCAACTGCGAACCGTGTACCGAGAACTGCGAACCTCTTTGATAGGTCTCGCTCGTGACGATGAGTTTGAGGAGGTGCTTCACATCCCAGCCGCTGTCCATGAACTCGGCGGCCAGCCAGTCGAGCAACTCACGATGCGGCGGCATCTCGCCCTGTACGCCAAAGTCCTCCGCTGTCTTCACGAGGCCAATACCAAAGAGCGACTGCCAGAAGCGATTCACCGTCACGCGAGCAGTGAGCGGATTGTCCCGATGCACGAGCCATTGCGCGAGGCCGAGCCGGTCTTTCGGCGCATCTTTCGCCATGGCGGGCAAAACGGCGGGTGTGGTGAAGCTGACCTTCGTGGCGAGCGGTTTGTCGTAGGCTCCTTTGTCGAGTATGAAGGTCTCACGCGGCTTCGGAAGCGTGTCCATGACCATGACTTTCGTGACAGAATTGCTGGCAGCAAGCTTCTCACGTTGAGCTGCGAGCAAGCGCTGAAGCAGCTTGGTATAAGGAGCATCCTTGCCTTTGAAATAGCCGATGGCTTCCAGCAGTGGATCGACTCCGCGATTGCGAGGAATCGTTTTGGCGATGTAGGCGGGCAGATTGCCGGGACGATCAAACGCGGCGGATTCAGTCAGCG
>JBEBGU010000015.1:0-19309 GCA_040081325.1 Prosthecobacter sp. | reverse complement strand
GCGGAAAAGAAGCTGCGCATTGCCAGCACCGCCCGTGAGTCCGAGGGCGATCCCATTCAGCGGCGGAATCACATACGGCCTGCCGATGGTCTCCAGCGTGAGCGGCCCGAAGGTGCTCTTGTAACTGCGCGTGGCGGCGGTCTGCGTGTGCTTGAACCAGCTCATGCTTGATGCATTCAGCACGCCACTTGCACCGATGTTCAGCGTGCCGAGCAGGGAGCCTGTCCTGGCATAAAGCAGCGTGAAGACGGGCAGATTGCCACCTTCACCCACAATGCCAGAAAGCGTGATCGCTGCCGATGCATCCGCGAGTCGGATGACACCGCTGACAGCACCTTTCGTGGAGACTTTAAATGCGCCGACGCTGTGTCCTTTCGGGTTCGCATCATTGGTCAAATCACCCGCAGTCAGCTTCATGGCGAGCGTGTAGTTCCCGACATAAGGCGTGAACGAGATCGCAGGCAGCGCAGCGGTGATCGTGATGGGATTCACGCCATCGGTGAGTGTCGCGGTGAGGCTGCGGCTGGCACGCAGGAGAGTGAAGCTGAGGTTCAGCGTGTTCTGATTCTTTCGCACGATGCTGCAGCTGCCGGTCGGATCGGCATCTGGCAGCATGACGAGTGCGCCTTTCAGGGGATGACTCACGGTGCCGAGCACAAGCGTGCCGCTGAAGGCTCCAAGGTTCGTCGTCGTGAGCGTGAGGCGACCGCCGAGGTTGTTGTTCAAAGTCACCTCACTGTGGCGTGGGACGAAGCCCTGGTAAGTGCCCAGCGCGCTCGTGGGATACGACTGCACGACCATGACCTCCTCTTTCGCCAAGCCGTTGCCTGCCGCATTGAGTGCGCTGGCTTTCACGGTGAAGCTCTTCGCCACCGTGGGCTTACCGGAGATCAAGCCGGTGATCGCGTTGTAAGTCAGGCCGGTGGGCAGGCCGAGGATGCTGAATTTGGTCGGTCCATTCACCGCGCTGAGCTGCCAACTGTAGTTCTGACCGATGACCGCATCTGGCAGATTCAGGTCGTTCATCACAGGCCAGAGATTCACGCCCAAAGCCACGACATCACTGGTGACGCTGGTTGCCCCATTCGAGACGACCACGCTGTAGCTGCCGATGTCCTGCGCACCAACTCCACCGAGCAGCAGCGTGGCTTTGTCGGCACCACCGATGTCGGTGCTACCGCGCTTCCAGCGGTAGCTGAGATTGTTCCCCGTGGCGGTGACGCTGAAGCTGACGTTCGTGCCTTCGTTCGTTGTTTTGCCGACAGGCTGCTTCGTGATCACCGGCGGCGGCACGACATTCAACGCGACGACATTGCTCGTGCGGTTGCCGTAGGTGTTGCTGACGACGACGCTGTAGTTCCCTGAGTCTCCCGAGACGGTGACGGGGATGGTGAAGCTCGGCGAATTCGTGCCCACATTCGACGTGCCGCGCTTCCACTGGTAACTAATGCCGATGCCCTCCGCGACGACCGTGAACGTCGCGGGAGCACCTGGCACCACAGCCAGACTTTGCGGCTGTTCCGTGATCTTGGGCGGACCATCCACGATGCCTGGATTCGGGTCGTCGCCATTCAAAACGCTGTCTTCATCTTCATCGCCGCCGAAGCGTGGCCCGGTGCTGGGAAGCACGCCCATGAAGGTGATGGCATCATTGCCGCTCAAAGCCGCCAGCAAAGCTGCGCGAGTCATCGTGCCGCCCGCGATGCTGTCATTTTGATAAACCGTGCCCGTCCAGCGCATCACACGCTGCGCACTGCCGATGACACCGCGCACGACGAGATCACAGTCGCCCGCAGTGGTGGCTGCACGAGCTTCTAGCAAAGCGATGTCGGTGATCACAGCGCTATCGGCGCGGTTTGCAGCCGTCACTGTGCGGCTATAGCCAACGGTGCGCGCAGTGCCGGTATCGAAGCATTGGATGAAAGCCGTGACATCCCTGAGTTCCTGCAAAGTATCCAAGTTCGAAAGCACATACGGATGCACCGTGGGAAGCATGGAGGTGCCGCCCGTGCCATCGTGCAACATGCCAAAGCCACTCACGGACGTAGCTCCTGCACGCGAGTCGAAAAGCATGCGCTGATACGTCGTGCGCAGCGGTGGGGTCTTCACCGGCTGGCTGAGCCCCGACTCCTGCGGTAGGTCGATGTTGTGATCCGTGCCCTCAGGCAGTAGATGGCAGACGTTGCAGTGGGACTTGGTGTGATTGTTGAAGAGATCGCGCCCCGTGATCGGATTCCCACTGCTGAAACTCGTCGGCAAACTGCGGTCCAGATTGCGATTTGGGTTTGAGTGATGAACGAGCGACTTCAGGTATTCGGCGAGGTCGTCCATGTCCTCCGCCGCGATCTGGGATCCGCCCATGAGATTGGCAAAGGTCGGGTTAAAGCTTTGCAGCGTCGGTTTGTCGCCACGCCAGTGAAAAGGATCGCCGTTTTGCATGCCGCGCAGCGTCTGCGTGACCATCGGACCCTTCATCGGATGCATGGAACGCGGGCGCGGCGTGGTGTCGTGGACGCTCAGGTTTGCCCCGAGCACGGTGAGCATTTCGCCACCCGGATCACCGAGGTCCCAGGCCAGACCGTCGTTGTCCGCATCGAGATGACAGATGCCGCAGGAGTTGGTGCCATTGCCGGACAGCCGCGCATCGAAGAGGTAGCCGCGACCCGCTCGAATCGCAGGCGGCATGGGGTCGTAGCTGCTGAGTGCGAGCTCGCTGGAGACAGCCAGCGTGTTGGTGTCAATGACGCTTAGGCTGCTGGAGAGTTTGTTCAGCGAGTAGAGCTTCCCGCGTACTTCATCGAGCACGAGTCCGCGAGGTCCGCGCATGGCGGAGGCATCCGTGTCGGCTCCGGTGCGGATGTCCACACGTGCGGTGACATTGCCCGTGACGGGGTCGATCTTCGCGAGCCGGTCTGAGGCAAAGGCGGCCACCCAGGCGATGCTGCCATCGGCAGAAAAGACGAGGCTCGTCGGCTGCGCGAGCGCCGTGGCCTGCGCTGTCGGGTTCGGCAAAGTGCCGTAGTCGATGCCGGTATTCAGTTCGACCGTGGTCACCAAAGAAGGCGTGATGATCGAAAGGCGGCTGTCGGCAAAGTGACCGCGCAAGGCAGGCTCAAAGCGCGTCAGATTGAGCGATTCGGTATTCGCCACCCAGATCTGATCACTGCCCGGACGCGCGGCGAGGTCGAAGAGGTTCGTGCCGACATCGCTGACGTAGCGCACAAGCGTGTCGGTGAACGTGTTGATCTCCGCGACATCGTTGTCGAGGATGGTGTTCGTCACGCGCGAGTCATTGGCAGCGACGATGAGCGCGGTGTCCGGTCCGGCTGGAAGTGCGGTGTTAATCGGCGCGGGCTGAGGTGGCGCAACCTGCCGCTTGATCACCGTGGTGCGGTTTCCCGACTGGAGAAAGGCAGCGTAGAGGCGTGAACCATCCGCATTCACCGTCAGCGCATGGGGGTAGGCCCCCGTCAGCGTGATCGCACCTGCTGGGGCACGTGTACTGGCATCGAAAACGCGGATCTGCCCTGCCCGAGCACAGGCGACGTAGGCTTTGCCTGCGGCGAAGACGACATCGGTGGGCTCATCGCCAAAGCGCAGGGTTTCCACCACCGCTCCAGCGCTCAGGCTGATGATCGAGACACTGTCGCCGACTTCGTTGACGACCCAAAGCTCATCGTTGGTTCGTGCGCGGACGCTCGCTGGCTCCAAGCCGACGGGGATCTGGCTGAGCCGCACCGGCGTGCCGCTGCTGAGATCAAAGACGGTGACGCGAGCATTCGAGGAATCGACAGCAACCAGTCGCGTGCCATCCGGCGTCATCGCCAAAGGATGTACCTGACGTGCTTCGAAGTGCTGGTAAGTCGCCGAGGCACTGCTGGTTAAAAGGAGGCTGAAGAGAAGAGCGCGCATAGGTTCAGCGGGTGACGGGTTTCAGCGACTGGATGTGATACATCTTGGCCTTCTCACCAAGCGCTTCGACGGCGATCTCGCGGGTAAGCGGCTTCGTGGAGGTGATCTTCAGCTTCGGCAGACCGCCTTTGTCAGCGGTGGTGATCTTCACTGACTGCACGCCGTCGATCTTCGAGAGCGCAGCCTTCACATGGCTGGAGCAGGCGCTGCAAAAGATGCCAGCGATCTCGCCTTCATACTGCTGCACTGGCTCAGCGGCGAAGGTCTTGCAGACGAGGATGAAGAAGATTGAGAGGAAGGTTTTCATGAAATCAGGAATGCGGGTGATCGAGGAGTTGGTGAACGTGGTCGTGGAGTCGCTCGGCCATGAGTGAGGCGATCTCGGGCTGCGGGTGAAAGACGGCGTAGTAGCCGCGCACACGGCCCTGGCCGTCGAGCAGAGCGATGCGGAGATCGTGCTCGTACTGATCTTCGGCAGTGATTCGTTCCTCGATGGGGATGAGCTTGGCAGGCACCATGCCGATCTCCTGGGTCATGAAGTCCCAGAGCCGCTGCCGGTCTCCGGTGATGAACCACCAGGGTGATGCTGCCGTGGCTCCGACGGCGTCGGCGTAGCCTTTGAGCATGGCGACGCTGTCACGCTCCGGCTGGATGGCGACGGACAAAAACTGGATCCCAGGATGCGTTGCGAACTCTTGATTCAGCTTCTGCAACTGAGCCGTAACCGCCGCGCAGCCATGCGGGCACTGCGTGTAGAGATAGGCTGCGACGATAACCTTTCCCTTCAGCTCAGAGAAGCGGACGGTTTTGCCGCTGCGCTCGGTGGCTTCAAGGTCGCCCTTCACGGTGGACAGCACTGGTAGTGGCTGCCTGGGCACGGCGACTTCCAGCAATCTCCCCGAGAGAAAGCTCATTCCCAAGACCAGCATGATCCCGCCACTGATGAACAACCAGAAGCGAACGGGCCGGAACCCCGGCGGGGAGGTTGAAGGGTGAGGATTCATGGGACAGGAATCAGGGGGCTGGCAGGATGCCGTTGACTCAGTTCATTCAGCGTCCAGGGATTCATGCGCCCTGGATGAGCTCCCCGAATGTCCGCAACGGTCTGCCGCGTGACGCTCGCATTCCGGCCGCCCCAGGTTTGGAGGACATAGGTTGCTACATCTGCGATCTCGCGATCATCCAGCCAGTTTCCCATGCCGGGCATGATCGGATGAAGCGCGTGGGTGCCGGGAATGGGACCGGTGACACCATGCAAGAGAATGGCGGCAAAGTGCTCCGTGCGACAGACTCTCAGCCATGGAGCACTCACCAAAGGAGTGCCAAGCTGCCGCCTGCCCAGTCCGGACTCCTCATGGCAGATCGCGCAGGTGCGGCGGTAAACCGCACTGCCATGTGCCAGACCGTCTGAACGAGTGAGGGCGGCTTGGGGCGGAGACTCTTCTGGCAGCAGTGCAGTCGCCAAAGCCATCCCCGCCAGGACCGTCAGGTGGCCTCCAATCAACAGCCAGGGGACCGGCAGACGACCGCGAAGCCAGCTGCCTGTCCTTGCTGGACTGTGAGTCTGAAACCACATGCCGAAGTTCATGGCTTTCCTGTGATTGGGATTTTTAAAATGCTGGCTTCATCCCACATGGCGACGCGTGCCTTTTCAGCATCACGGATCGCCTTCACCTGCTCAGGAGTGACGGCACTCGCTTTGTTGCCGAATGAATTGCGCACATAGGTGAGCACGGCGGCGATCTGCTTGTCAGGCAGCGCACCCTGCGGGGGCATCATCGGCGCGGGCGTGGTGAAGGGTTTGCCGTTGATGGTGATCGGCCCCATGAACCCATGGAGCACCATGCGGATCACCCGGTCTGGGCCCGCTGCATTCACCCAATCCGTTCCTGCCAGAGGCGGGAACATGCCGGGCAGGCCCATGCCGGTGGGCTGATGGCAGACCGCGCAGATTGTGGTGAACAAGGTTCTTCCTTCTTCAAATCCAGGCAGGTCGCTCGTGACTACTGCTGGAGCGGGAGCACTGCCAGGAGCCGCAGGCGGCGGCCCTGAAGCCGGTGACGACACCGTGACAGGAGCTGGCGCCTCTGGCGGAGCCACTGCCACAGGTGGCCGGGGGAGTGATGCCTTGATGGCTCCCAAAAAGAGGGTGCCAGAAAAAAACAAGACAACCCCGGCCAGTCCGTAACCGAAGATGGAGAAGCCCATGCCGGCAATTTTTGAACCGGTGCTGTCGCCTGAGGGTGAATGATGATGACTCATGAGTTCTGGAGCTTGGGGTTCAGTTCACGGGGATCTTTTCCAGCTCGGCCTGAGTCCACATCGCGGTGCGGGCTTTTTCAGATTCGCGGATGGCGCTTACCTGATCAGGGGTGACGACACTGCCTTTGTTGCCGAACGAATTGCGCACATAGGTGAGCACCGAGGCGATCTGCTCATTATTAAGCGCTGCACCCTGCGGCGGCATGATCGGCGCGGGAGTGGTGAAGGGTTTACCATTCAGCATGATCGGGCCAGTGACTCCGTGCAGGACCATGCGGATGAGTCGGTCGGGCTTCGGTGCCGAGGCCCAGTCAGAGCTGGTCAGCGGCGGAAACATACCCGGCAGGCCCATGCCTGTGGGTTGATGGCAGGCAAAGCAGACTAGCATATAGACCTGTGAACCCTTGGTCATGACATCGGTGGAAGGGGTGTCCTGCGCCTGACTGAAGCTGGCTGTGAAGAGGAGTGAAATGAGAGCGAGATGAGGGGAAAATCGGAACATGAGAGAGTTTGAAAATGGAGGCTCAGAATGACGTGACCCGGCTGAGCATTCGGGGGCCTGCGCATGGCAAGGCTGTTGTGGAGAGATGTCGCCCCCGCTCAGAAAATGGCTGAACGGGAGCGCCCGGCAAAAGAGGGCAGCCACTAGCTGGAAGCGCCCTCCCGAAATGCCGGGAAAGGCATGTTGGCAGCTATCAGGCGTTCCTTTCAGCGGGCAGAGGCGTCATGGAGAAAATCCATGTCATGAGCACACGGCCAAGATGCATGAAGCAACCTCAGCCAACAAAATGTGCGATTTGCCCAGTGTCTGAAAAGACGACTGCTAGACGTGCGCGGGACACTGCGGCGGCGGCGTCACCGGCTCTTCCCGTCGCGTTCTAAGTTCACTGGATGTCATGATCCAGTTCTTTGGCGTGGACGGAGAAAAAACAAATTTGGGAATGGAGACAAGGGCGAGCGTGAGCTTCACTTCTTTTGTCTTGGAAGGCGGCGTCTGGCCGTCCTGGGACTTTGTTTCGGCGGCCTGCCCTTGTTTAACTGCTTTACAAAGCGGGCAGGGATGATCGCCGTCAAATGTGTCGCTGAGTCCCTCGACCACACCTTTTTCTACAGAATAAGCGACCGCCATGCCGACCCAGGCGGCTGACTGCAAAGCAGCCCAGTGAAGCCCGATGGACAAACACAATGCCAGCACCACGAACCCACGCATCAAGCGCGGCAGTGGTAAGCAGACATGGGTTGAGGTCATGATCCGCTCTTAATCGGAGACTGGCTCTTTGTCCAGTGTCAGCATCATTTGAAGGCTGAATATGACATTGAGCGAAATGCGCGCTGAAGCCCAGCGCGCCAAGTTTCGCCCCATGCTGGATGTGTGGCTAGACACATCGTCGGGATGTTTGAAGAGGTGATGCAGCGCTGCCAGAAGCTGGGCAAGATTTGATTCGGATTCGAAAAGTCTGTTCTTGCCACGCCAAGGCCTTTCTGGCCTAGGATATTGGTATGCTTGAAGCGCTCAACGTTTGTCTCGAAGTCGATGCCCAACCTGGATCAGAAGAGGAAAGTCTGTATCTTTTGCGAGAGGTCAATTTTCAAGTGCCTCAAGGACACTTGATGGCGATCGTGGGACCATCGGGTTGTGGTAAAACGACTCTGCTGAAAGTGATCGCGGGCATCACCGAGCAGACGAATGGGGCGCTGAGGTGGGAGAGTCGTGACCTCAAAGAGGAAGAGGATCTGCACCCCGGTGAGCTGGGCTATGTGCCGCAGTTCAGCGTGGCACATGATCTTCTGACAGTGGAGGAAAGTATCGCCAACAGTATGGCGCTACGCACGCAGTTACCAGGCACAGACGACTTTGAACCGAAGCTGGACAAGATTCTGGAAATCACTGGCCTCACCGATCTGGCGGATCGTCGTATCAAAGTGCTGTCAGGTGGGCAGAAGCGCCGTCTCGGTCTAGCGCTGGAGTTAGTGACCAATCCATGTCTGCTATTATGTGATGAGGTCACCAGTGGACTCGACCCAAAATCCGAGCGTGAAATCACAGAGTTGCTGCGTGTGCTTACTCAAGAAAACCCACGACGGGTCGTGATCAATGTCACTCACAGTCTCGCTAGCCTGGAAGCATTTGATAGCGTGCTTGTGATGTATCAAGGGCGGCTCGTCTATCATGGTCAACCCAAGTTACTTACTCATTACTTCACGGTCGAGCATCCTGAGGAAGTCTATCTGCGGCTTACCCAGCGGGACGCTCAGAGCTGGCATGAATCCTGGCAAAAAAAGCGCGACTACTATGAGCAGATGCTTTTAGAAAAAAAGGAGTCCGCCGCTAAGCCCCGTCCAGAAGAAGATGCGGATGGAAAACATGCAGCCATCGCACCCGAGGAACTGCCAAGTGTGATGAGCCAAGTCTTCACGTTGCTGCAACGGCGCTGGACCATCTTCCGTCGTGATAAAGGTCAGGTGTGGCTGCATTTGGCGATGCTGCTGGGCTTTCCACTACTTGTCGTCATCTTTGCACTTGATGGGATTAAACCACTGAAGCAACTCAGCCAGCGGCAGGACTCAAACATCATGTATGAGATGCAGCAGAAGGCACAGCATCAGATTGATCAGTTGAATGCAGGAGGCCTCGTCAGCGGCCTCATCATGCTACAAGTTGTGCTCGTCACATTGATGGCATCCAACAATGCCGCGCGTGAAATTGCTGGTGAACGACTCATCCTGGAACGTGAGAAACTCGGAGGGCTGAGTACGATGGCGTATGTCATCAGCAAAGTGCTCTTCCTCGGCGTCTTCGTTTTAGCGCAGAGCATCTGGATGGGAATTTTCGTGGACATGATCACTGGAGGATTGCCTGGAGACCTGCTCGTGAAGCTTGGCCTGCTCACGCTCGTCTCTGCGGCGATGACCAGCATCTGCCTCGGCATTAGCGGCATGTGCCGCACTCCAGAAAAGGCCACGATTCTGAGCATCTATCTCGTCGGTTTTCAGCTCCCACTTTCAGGAGCGGTGCTGAGCCTTCCAGACTGGATCGAGGGAGCGGTGAACCCTTTCATCGCGGCATTTTGGGCATGGTCAGGCAGTCTGCGCAGCATGAGTGACACGGCCTTTTACGATGCGGTGAAGAAAGTGACCGAAACAAGTCTCGTCACGCCTGAACTCGCCGCTTTTGTGTTGCTCGCGCATGTCATCATCGGCCTAAGTATGGCCTATGTCGGCAGCAAGGGTAGCCAGTGGGAGTAGGCGTCGAATTGTAAGCTTACGAATACTTTACTAGAAAGTAAGTGTTCATATACAAAACGGTATTGTGTGCGAACGCAAACATGCTAGCATTCTCAGCATGTATGTAAAAACACCCATGGATGTTGGTCATCTTGTGAAGGATAAGCGCAAGAAACTTGGCCTAACACAAGAGTTGATGGCCAAGAAACTCGGCGTAAGCCGACTCTGGCTACTGCAACTCGAACAAGGCAAGACCACGGTTCATCTGGGCATGGTGCTCAGAGCACTCAATGATTTAGGCATCATGCTCGAAGTCGATACAAGTGCTTCAAGCTCGGTGCTGCGTGAAGAGTCCGCCCGCATGCTTGATGACATCATCCAACGTAGTTCTAAGAAGCTAAAGCCATGACTGAAGAACTCTTAGCATTGACTCAAGGACGCCAGATGGGGCGTGTCATCTGGGATCGAAAGCGCGACCGACTCAGTTTTCACTATGAAGACAAGTGGCTCACAGAGCCTGAAACACACCCTCTGTCTCTCTCGATGGGTCTATCTTTCAAAAGTCATGACCACGCGGCCGTGGAGTCCTTTTTATGGGGGCTGCTGCCAGACAACGACGGCGTGCTCAAACGTTGGGGTGATCGTTTCCATGTCTCTCCGCGTAATGCTTTCAAGCTCTTGAGCCATGTCGGTCAGGAGTGTGCAGGGGCCGTGCAATTTATCCGCCCTGAACAGGCGGACGAATGGTTAATCAAGAGTGCGAAGGGACGCGTGCAGTGGCTGACGCAGGATGACATCACGGAGCGGATGCGACTGTTAGTGAAAGATCATAGCGCCTCGAGAACCACCGCAGACTGCGGCCAGTTCAGCTTGGCAGGAGCGCAGCCAAAGACCGCGTTTCATTACGACCCGAAAGCGGACCGCTGGGGCGTGCCCTCTGGCATCGTGCCTACCACTCATATCTTCAAGCCCGCCACAGGTGACTTTGATGGTTATGCTGAAAATGAGCACTTCTGCCTGAGCCTCGCGCGTGAACTTGATCTGGCCACGGCGAACTCTGTCATCCGCTATTTCGGAGACGTGCCGGTGATTGTCGTCGAGCGCTATGACCGACGCAGGTCAGGCACCAAGGTGGAGCGGATTCATCAAGAAGACATGTGCCAAGCAATGATGAGGATGCCGCAAATCAAATATCAAAATCAGGGCGGACCCTCCGCGCAGGAAGTCATCGACCTAATCCGCCGTCATTCAACAGCGCGCGAGGCTGATGCGGCGCGCTTTGTCGAAGCTCTTGTATTAAATTGGTTGATCTGCGGCACCGACGCACACGCCAAGAACTACTCCTTTCTCATCGCGCAAAAAGGCACCGTGCGACTAGCTCCACTTTATGATTTATCGAGTGCGCTGCCATATCCCCGACAGGTGGACCCGCGGAAGGCCAAGCTGGCGATGAAGGTCGGCGAGCAATACACCCTCATCCGCATCGGCACCCGCGAGTGGAAGAAGAGCGCCGAGCAGATGAAGATTGATCCAGCATGGATCGGAGAACGCATCAGAGAGTTTTCCGAGCGGATACCAGACGCAGCGCGTCGTGTAGCCAAGGAAATGAAAAGCCATGGACTACGCCATGATGTCACTAAGCGGCTTGTCGATTCATTGACCGAGCGCGCGCGGTGCTGTGGCACTGCGATTGCGCTTTAAAATTTGCTCCCACCTCACTCTCACGCTGACAACTCTACTCGCCCAGCCTTGCCACATCGCATTCTCGGCCTAGCTTCGACCTTTATGCGTTTACTCAGTCCAAGTCAGCTCCGTCTTCCAGCGCTCTCCCTGGCGTTGACGTGCTCTGTACTGGGCGCGGATTTAGCCACGCAGCCTGAGTATATCGCAGCTGGTCAAGCCTTGCAGGATGGACTTCCGTCGGTAGCGGCGCTGAAGGCCGTGCGGTTGATGGAGAACGCTCAAGAAGGCTCCGTCGAACGTAAGTCATTGGCTGGACTGGCCGTGGAATCCTGGGTGCGTGCGCTTGATGGCGCTGCTGCTTTAAAAATCCTCGAGCATGAATCCGTGCCCAATGATGTCTTTTGGCGAGCTCAGGCTCAAGTTCTCACGGGTGATCTAGATGCCGCAGAGAAATTACTCATCAGTCGAGTGCGCGATAATCAGGCCACCAGCCAAGAACGACTCCTGCTGGCCCAAGTAAACCTGACGACTGGAAACCTGACTCAGGCTGAATCCATTCTCGAATCACTGCGAGCTGCACCCGATGGCTTCATCTCGCACCAAGCGCGACTGATGTGGGACGAACTGCAACTCCGCAGCGGCAACATAGCCCCCGCCGTGGCCGATCTGGCCGCGCCGGAAAATGCGCTGGATGCCGCTGCGCGAATGCTGCAAGCCCAGGGACTCGTGGATCTAGATCGACAGCCAGAGGCGCAGGTCCTTCTGCGCGCCATCCTAGGCAGCACGGGTGGTGGTGAGCGTGTGCACCATGCGGCCTCAGTATTGCTAGCCGACTCGCTGCTCCGCCAGGAGAGTCGAGTGCAGGCGGTCGAGGTGCTGGTACAATTTCTCGACAACACGACGGACAGCGCTTTTTGGGGCAGCGCTTTTGATCTTTTGGCGCGCTGCTTAGATGGGGCAGACAAAGCCGCCCTGCCACCCGATGCATCGCTGCGCTGGATCACCGAAGGCAATACCGTGCAGCGTGAGGAGCTGACCACTCTCTCTTCGACGAGTATTTTCCAAGGTCACGCCATGCTGCTGCTCTCACGCTGGTTAGTGGCTCAAAAACGCACTCAAGAAGCTCTCGGTTTATTGGAGGCAATGATCCAAGTTCATGCGGGGCATCCGCAGAGTGATGAGGCCATGCAACTTGCCCTCGAGACTTATGGCACGATCAAAGCAAACTCGCGCATCACCGCACTGGCGGACATGTGGCGTCGTCGGTTCGGTAGCAATGGATCTTCCATGGTTGAGTTTGTCACCGCTGGCACAGTCTTCACTCGGGGTGACTACCGTGAGGCGGCGGATCTTTTCCAAGTCGCTGCTAACTTAGCCACCACACTGGCAGAGCGCCGCTCCGCACTCTACAACGCAGGCATCTCTGCCCTGAGCGCTGGCGAGCTGGCTTTATACCAATCTTTGTTGGGTCAATTGCAGGTCGTGAGTGCTGACGCGCCCGTGGCATCAAAAGATGGCTCCGCTGATCTGGAGCTGGATCGCGCCCTGGATCGCGCCGCCAAGGGCCAGCCAGAGGCTGAAGCGGAATTGCGCACCTTCACTCAGAAGCAGCCAAAGCACCCACGCATCTTTGAGGCCTTCATGGCATTGGCTGAGGTTTCTCTCCTGCGTGGCCCGAAAGACTTCGCTGCCGTGGATCGTGCCCTTCAGACTGCTGAGACTATGCCGAGCCTCACAGACAAGCAGCGCCAGCGCATCTCCATCACACGTTTGTGGAGTTTGGATCGGCAGGGTCAGTTAAAAAGCCTCACCGAGAATGGAGCCGATTTTTTGAAAAAATGGCCCACCTCAGATCAAGCCCCTATAGTCCGCATGAAAGTAGCTGATGCTTTCTTCAGGCTCGAAAACTTCGCCTCCGCACGCACTGAGTTTGAGCTGGTCGCGAAGAACCATCCAGGCTCGGACTATGCCGACACCGCACTCTATTTCGCAGGCATGTCGGCACTCTCCATGATGAGTGATGAGGGGCGCGAGGCAGCCATCAATATCTGGCAGGAACTCGCCGAGCGTGGTGGCCTGCTGAGTATCCCCGCACGCCAGCAGCAGGCCCTAGCCAAACGCCGCGCAGGGCAGGAGGCCGAGTCCCTCAAGCTTCTTGACTCCCTGCTCGCAGAGAAAAAAATCCCTGAAGAGCAGCAGCGCTCACTCCTGAGTGAAAAGGCAGAGATCCTCATGCTACTGGGTAAAATAGATGCGACTCAACTCAGCGCCGCCATCGACGTACTGCACACATTGCTGCGTGAAGATGACCTGCCTTATCAATGGCGTGCGCGCGGAGGCTACACCCTCGCTGTAGCTCTGAACACCGCCGGTAAAAGTACCGAAGCCTTAGAGGCTTGCTACGATGTCGTCCAAGCCACCAAGTTCAGTGGCCCATCCGACCCATCAGAGTTTCGCTGGTATTACCGCGCTGGCTTTTTTGGCATCGACCTGCTGGAAACGACGAAGCAGTGGGAGGCCGCTGCCCGCCTTTCCGAAAAGCTCGCCGACTCCCGTGGCGACCGCGCTAGCGAAGCCAAAGAACGCGCCACCAAGATCCGCCTTGAGCACTTTCTCTGGGATGGAAAGTAACACCCGCGAACTTCAATTCTCACGCCCCTCCTCATGCCCACCAACGTCCTCGGTCAAGAACTCCGCTGCTGCTGCCGCAAGCCCATGACCGGCTTTTATCGCGATGGCTACTGCCGCACAGGAGCCGATGACAAAGGGCTGCACACCGTCTGTGTCGAGGTGACAGACGAGTTCCTCAAATTCTCCCGCCGCATGGGCAATGATCTCATCACCCCGCGCCCCGAATATGACTTCCCAGGTCTGACCCCCGGTGACCGCTGGTGCCTCTGCGTCCAGCGCTGGCAAGAGGCCCTCGAAGCAGGCGTAGCACCTAGAGTATGCCTCGCCGCCACTCATTCCTCCGCCACCGAGTGGGTGGATATGGCAGATCTCCAGGCTCATGCCCTGAGTGACGAAGCTGGGCACAATCTTTAGAGCCAAGCTGCTTTGATAAAAAAATCAGAAAGCCTGTAACGCTATCAGTATTTCGCGACACTTAACCCTAATGGCGCTCTATTTCAGACAAAGCACAGCCTCCATTCAGTCGCCCATCAATAATGTCTATGAAACCACACACGCTAGCTTTCATCACATCACTCGCACTCAGCGGTTCTGCCTTTTCTGCTTCTCCGCCACCTTTGCCAGGCGTTTGGGGAACCGTCAGCACCATGACCATTGCGCTGACTCTCTCCCTCACCATTCCGGGCACTGTGCTCAAGGATGATGCAGGTAGAGTTCTCACCCCAGTAAATGGGGGCGGTCCAGCTTTCCAGAATAGCTACGCCGTCATCACCAACAACGCTGCGGGCATCGAAATTAGAAAAGTCGAAACCATGGAGGCCGCCTCAAAAGTCATCACCTTCAAATATGGTAACGTCGAGCTTCTCAAGGAGCTTGTTGCTGGAGAGATTCTTCCGCAAAAAGGTGTAGCGCCCTTCATTGCAGGCTGGACCCTTGTACTCGTCACAGATGCCTCCGAAACCAAGACTTTATACGCTAGGCACACCGACAAGACCATGGTCCCACTGGATGGCGTCGGCTTTGGTCTTATCAATGAAGGAGCTTTAGCTGAAGCCTTCACGGGAAACTATAAAAATGTGGTCACAACTGTCACGAATCCAACCACCAGTCTTCAGACAGTAACTCGAGTTCTCACCGACAGCTTTACCACCAAGGGAGCTGGAATTGGCCGTGTTGGGAGCTTTACCTTCAGCGGTTTCTATACCGAAATTGGCGGCAAATCGGTCATCAAACTAGAAACCATTTTAGGAGAAAAAATTTCAACCGATGTCTATGTCACCGGTGCTCTGAAGCTTGATAAAGTCATTGGTGCATCCGAGTCAACCGAAGGCCCGACAGGGGTGGTTGAAGGCAGTATGAGCACGACAGCCTCTGTCCTCACGGATATGAATGCGTACATGCCAGCTTTATAAATCTTTGATGTCTTCGGCAGGTGCCGTGATTGCACCAGGGAAGAAATAGTTCGTGAATGTCGTCAGCTCACTGCGCCCGCTTCGCACAGCATTCCAATTTCCAAGGCCTGCCCGCTGGTGCCTTTGCGTCCAGCGCTGGCAAGAGGCCCTCGAAGCAGGCGTGGCACCTAGAGTATGCATCGCCGCCACTCATTCCTCCGCCACAGAGTGGGTAGACATGGCAGATCTCCAGGCTCATGCCCTGAGTGACGAAGCTGGGCACAATCTTTAGAACCAAGCTGCTTTGCTAAAAGAAATTTTAGAAAACCTGTAACGCTGTCAGCATTTTCCGGTATATACGGGTAGTTGCTCTCTATCAATCCCGATAAAGCACCGCCACCAGTAGTCTCCCGTCAATCGTAAATCCTATGAAGCCAAATACATTAGCCGTCATTACATCACTCGCCCTTAGCGGTTCAGCCTTTTCTGCATCTCCTCCACCTTTACCAGCAGAACCCGGAGTCTGGGGGGCAGTCAGCACCATGACTATTGCGCTCACCGTGTCCTACACAGCACCTGGAACTGTCCTCAAAGACGAAACCGGTAAAATTCTCACCGTCGCTAATGGCGGTGGTCCAGCCTTTGAAAACCAGTATTCCGTCATCACAAACAACGCTGCTGGTGACGAGATCAGAAGAGTAGAGACGGCGGAGGCTGTTTCCAAAGTCGTCACATACAGGTATGGCAACGTCGATCTTCTCAAGGAACTAGTGCTCGGTGAAATCCTGCCGCAAAAAGGTGCGTCACCGTTCATCGCTGGTTGGACCTTTGTCGTCGTCACAGATGGCAGCCGCACAAAAATGCTCTACGCTAGGCACACTGACAAGACCATGATCCCACTTGATGGAACCGGTTTTGGAATTGATGAGGGGGCGATTGCAGTGGCCTTTACCGAAAATTTTAAAGATGTGGTTACAACCGTCACAAATCCGGTCACTGGCTTGCAGACGATCACTCGGTCACTCACAGACACCTCTTCCGCTAAGGCCGTCGGATCAGGAGCTATTAATGGCCCTGCGCCATTAACTTTTACCGGACTTTATACGGATACAGGCTCTAAAACGGTCATTAAAGTAGAAACCATTGCAGGAGAAAAAATTTCTACCGATGTCTTTTTGCCAGGTGCCCAGAAACTAGACAAGATCATCGGAGCCGCAGCGCCAGGAGAAGGCTCAGCAGGAGTCGTCGAAGGCACAATGAGCACGACAGCCTCAGTCCTCACGGATATGAATTTGTACATGCCAGCTTTCTAAGTCGTTGATGTCGTCAACTTTTTGAAATCACGAAACACCTCCGCTGTGGTCGCGGAGGTGTTTTCTTTGCTGAACGGAAGAATCTAAATGAAGAACAAAATCATCCTCCTATTCGGATTGGCTGTGATCGGCAGTCTGCTGATCTATGCCTTCACGGCTGCTGGGCCTGAAGCCAAACCAAGCGCCAGAGCGCCTGAAGTCTCTGCCCCCAGCTCAAAGGCACCTGAGCCGCTGCACTCGGCTGAAGCACCCCGCGCATCTATCAGCACTCCGACATTAGCTGTGCCACCCACGCTCGAAAGCACAGCACGTCAGACGATCATGGAAACCATTCAGACGGCCTCCATTTCCTATGACCCTATCGAGCTACCACGCATCCAACCCTTTCTCTCGCACCCAGATCCCGAAGTCCGAGCGGCTGCCCTGAATGGCATCGTCATGCTCGGTCATGCGGCAGGCGCGCCACTCCTGAGGGAAGCCGCCAAGCGTGCTGCAACACCGCAAGAGGCCGTCGAACTTCTGAGCAAGGCAGACTATCTGGAATTACCCAGTGCGCCAATCGGTAGGGGCATCAAAAAGGCAGGTGCTAGAACCACGCCAACGCTGAAGTAGGTCGTGAATGTCGGGCGCTCGAAATGCTGCAAACATACAACATCGCTTCGTCCGACTTCCCAACTACTTTGAGTGTCGCATAGCTCACGACACCAAAAAGCATCGGAAAGTTTGACGAAGGATATCTTGCAGATTTCGTGGCTATGCGTGCCAAACCTTCCCAATCTACATTTTCACGCCCACATGTTTCGGTCCAGGGTGCGGTAGTTCACGGCTTCGAGGACGCTGTCGGTGTCGATCTTTTCTAGGCCTTTGAGATCGGTGAGTGTGCGGGCGACTTTGAGGATGCGGTCGTGGGCACGGGCGGAAAAATTCATCTCACTCATCTGGTGCTCCAAGAAGCTGCTGCCTTCGGCATCTAGCTCACAGTGCTTCTTGATCAGGCGCGGTGTCATGGCGCTGTTGGTGTGGATGCCTTTGAGGCCTTTGAAACGCGCGGCCTGGATGGCGCGTGCTTTTTCGACTCTAGCGCGGATGACGGTTGATGACTCGCCTGGCTCGGTGTTCATAAGCGCTTTGTAGTCCACGAGCGGCACCTCCACATGCAGGTCGATGCGGTCTAAAAGTGGTCCGCTGATGCGCTGACGATACTTTTGGATCATCGGCGAGCTGCAACGGCAGACGCGCTTGAGATCACCGTAGTAGCCGCACTGGCAGGGATTCATGGCGGCGACGAGCATGAAACTGGCGGGGAATGTGACGGTGCCAGCAGCGCGTGAGATGGTGACTTTCCCATCCTCTAAAGGCTGGCGCATGACCTCCAAGGTGCTGCGGCGGAACTCGGGGAGTTCGTCGAGAAATAGCACGCCGTTGTGCGCGAGTGAGACTTCACCAGGACCGGGATTGGAGCCGCCACCGAGTAGGCCGGCATCGCTAATGGTGTGGTGCGGTGAGCGGAAGGGGCGCGTGGCGACGAAGGCCTGGGCCTCACTGAGCAGGCCACCGACACTATGGATTTTCGTGGTCTCGATGGCTTCCTCTTCGGTCATGCTCGGCATGATGGTGCAGACACGTTTGGCGATCATGCTCTTGCCTGTACCGGGCGGTCCGACCATGAGAATATTGTGTCCGCCAGCGACGGCGACTTCGATGGCATGCTTGGCATCTCCCTGACCTTTGACATCCGCAAAGTCGATGTCGTAGTGCGCGGCTGCGGCAAAGAACTCGGTGGCGCGGCATGGCTCGGGCGCGATCTCGATGTCGCCTTTGAGATACTCCACGACCTCACGCAAATGAGCGACGCCGATGATGTCGATCCCGGCGACGACGCTGGCCTCAATGGCCACACGCTTCGGCACGAGCAGGCGCTTGCGGCCTTTGGCGCGGGCTTCCAGAGCGACGGCCAGCAAGCCGGGCACTGGACGGATTTCACCATTCAGTGCCAGCTCACCGATCATGGCGGTTTCAGCGAGCACGTTGATCGGCAGCTTCACCCGATGGGCGATCAGGGAGATGGCGATAGGGAGATCAAAGCCTGGGCCTTCCTTTTTTAAATTCGCCGGCGCTAGATTCACCGTGGTCACGCCCTCATTCATGGCGAAACCACAGCTCGCGATGGCGGCGGTGACTCGCTCGCGGCTTTCTTTCACCGAGGCATCCGGCAGGCCGACGATGAACATCTTTGGATTACCGCCTCCATCATGGGACTCGATCTCCACCTCGACGGCGTTGACCCCGAGGATTGTGGCTGAGTAGGTGCGGGCGACCATGCGTGCTGCTTTGTAGGCGGTGATTCAAATCAGAGCAAGGGTGTCGTTGCCAGCATTGAATCACTGCTTAGCATCGCGCCATGACAGATCACCCCCCTTCCATCGGCATCATTGGCGGCTCAGGCTTGTATGATTTGGAGGGCTTTGAGGACCGTGAGGAGATCAGTGTGGAGACACCTTTTGGTCCGCCTTCCGACAAACTGGTGACAGGCACCCTGGCCGGTCGGCGCGTGTATTTTCTGCCGCGTCATGGTAAAGGTCATCGCATCCTGCCGACGGAGCTGAATCATCGGGCAAACATCTGGGCGCTGCGCTCACTCAACGTGCGCTGGATCATCGCGGTGACGGCGGTGGGCAGTTTGAAGGAGGAGTATCATCCGCGTGATGTGCTGCTGCCGGACCAGTTCTTTGACCGCACGAGTCGGCGTGAGCACCACACTTTCTTCGGGCGTGGCATCGTCGGGCATGTGGCCTTTGCAGATCCGATCAGCGCGGGTCTGCGCGTGCTGCTGCGGGATGAGGCCCGGGCCACGGGAGCGCGTGCGCATGATGGCGGCACTTATGTGAACAT
>JBEBGU010000329.1:0-5289 GCA_040081325.1 Prosthecobacter sp. | reverse complement strand
ACCGGAACTCCCGGCCCTGGATACATGTTGGATCGCTGGAGGGTCAATGGAGTGGACGCGCAGACGGGTGGCCTGACCTTTACGACTCCGCCGGTGCAGGAGTCTGCCACGGTCACGGTGCTATTCGTGCCGAATCCTGAGGCTCCAGCCTTTACCGTGCAGCCGCAAAACGTGTTAGCTCTGCTGGGAGGGTCGGCTTCATTCACCCCAACCATCAGCGGCGGGCGCCCGATGACCTTTCAGTGGCGGAAGGGGACACTAAACATCGCAAACGCCACTGAGGAGAGTCTGACGCTCCCTGCCACCGTCAGCTCCGACCTCGGCTCTTACATCGTCGTCGCAGACAACGCCGAAAGCCTTCCCGTGACTTCACAGGCAGGCTACCTGGGCCTTGTGACGCCTGCCGCCGCGACGCAGTCTGTCAGAAGGGGTACCACGCTGACCCTCCGCTGTATAGCCATAGTCCCGAATGTTTTCGGGGTGAGCCTGAGTTATGAGTGGCAGTTTGAAGGCGCGCCCCTGATGAACGGAACTCAGGCAAATGGCACCGTGGTGGCCAATGCAGACAAGGCTGTCATGACACTGACCAAGGCTGACTTCGTGCATTCAGGCACCTACACCTGTCTGGTGACCATGAACACACCCGGCAATGACCCCAGCCTGACTTGTGGAGACATTGAAGTCGGTGTGTTGGGCGACCCGCCGGTGATGGACACGATTCCCATGCCTGGCTCCGTATCAGTCGGCCAAAACTTGGACATGCTTCTGACTGCCTCGGGTTCACCCACAAGCTTTACGGTTGCTGGCTTGCCCACTGGCCTGAAACTTGATCCGCTCACAGGCCGCATTTCCGGCAGGCCGAATGCTGCCAGCAAGAAAGACAACGCGGGAAACTACATCCCAAACAAGCTCACACTACGTGCCACCAATGTCTGGGGCACTGGACCTGCTGTTGATTTTTTCATGATCATCGAGGCGCTGGACCCTTCCCTCATCGGGACATTCAATGGAATCGTTGCACGTTCGGCACATTCAAACTTCGGCCTCGGTGGCCATGTGCAGATCACTGTCGCTGCGACGGGCGTGATCACTGGTTCAGCCACGCTGGCGGGACAGAAGCACACGATCAGGGGCGCTCTCGAGGTTTCCCCAGGCAGTGACCCCTATGCTGATGTTACGATTTTCCGCAGCCCCACCACGCTAGACACACTGGACATGCGCATCAGTTTCCCCGCAGGCACAGATCGGATTGAGGGCGTCATCATTGATCCGCGCACCAAGATGACGCAGGGCCGGTTTGAAGCGGGTGAGCCTGCCTCTCCAGGGCTCGTTGATGGAGACTATGGCAGCGTGCGTTTCCGTAGTCCCTCCGCCATCGTGCTGCGTGCGGATGGCAGTGGTTTCATTTCAGACACGGGAAATCATACCATCCGCACCATTGACCCGCTGCTCGGGATCGTCACGACCCTTGCTGGCAGTATGACGGCAGGATCAGCGGATGGAACGGGCAGTGCCGCCAGCTTTAACGCGCCTGAAGGCCTCGCCCTGGACGCTGCTGGAAATCTGTTTGTGGCGGATACTGGAAACTCCGCCATTCGCAAAGTAACACCCGAAGGCACTGTCACCACGTTTGCAGGGGCGGCGGGGCAGATGGGTAGCACAAATGGCCTGGCCGCCGCTGCGCGTTTCAGTGCTCCTTGTGGCCTCTGCTTTGATTCGGCTGGCAACCTCTACGTGGTTGATCGCGGCAATCACACCGTGAGAAAGATCACCCCTGCCGGTGTGGTCACCACCTTGGCGGGTCTAGCGAATGCCCCCGGACACAAGGACGGCCAGGTAGCTACCAGTCGGCTGAATACGCCCACCAGCATCGTGTATGACCCTGTGATCAAGAATCTCTTCCTGACAGACACCGGCAACCAAGTCGTCCGCCGGATCATGCTCAATGGTTTGGTTTCCACCTATGCTGGCACGCCTGGTGTGTCAGGCATGGATGACGGCATCACTGCCAATGCCCGCTTCAACTCACCTCTTGGTATCGCCACGCGTGGGGATGGCACGCTCATCGTGGCAGATAAGGTTCTTCGTCAGATCAGTCGCAGTGGTGTGGTAAGCACTATCTCCGAAGAACTCAGCCCTGATGACCACCCCGTGGCGCTCGCCTGGCATGGCCCCAGCGCCAGCATCCTAGCCCTGCATGACACGCTGCATTCGCTTTCCAGTCATACCACCACGGTTCCACTGAACGACGCTGTCTTCACCGCCCGGCGCAATCCTTGGACCTCGACCACCACCGTCCCGACCGCAGAGCAGGGGCGCTACAATGCTGCCCTCCAGACTACTGTTGTACCTTCGGAGACCCGGTTTCCGCAAGGAGATGGCTATGCCAGTGTCACCATCACCGCGAACGGTGCAGCAACGTGGGCTGGCAAGACGGCGGACGGCGTCAGCTTCACATTCAGCACCTTTTTGGCTGCCGACCACATCGTGCCTCTACACGCCATGATGTATCTCAACACCGGCAGCCTTCAGGGGGAGTGCGCCATCAACCCCGCGACCTTGGATATTGTCAGTGACAGCACGACTGGATTAGACTGGAATAAAATCGCCCAGCCTCTGAGCAAAGCAGATCGGAGCTACAAATCTGGCTTCCCCATTCATGCGCTCGACCTCTTCGGTGGCAAGTATGTCACGGGTAACATCCACAGCTACCTCGGACTGACCAACACACCGGCCGCCATGCAACTCGACTTTGCGGACAGCCGCGTCCCCGGCTTTCAGCAGCCCTTCACGATCACTGCGCCGAACACCGTTAAATTGCCTGCCAACAGCCGGACTTTCATGCTCCGAGTGGATGCGACTACGGGGATCTTCAGCGGAACTTTCCGAGAGGGCACACCCTCAGTGACCTCGAACTTCGCAGGCATCCTCATCGACTACGAGGCGGGCGATGCCAAACGTGGTCACGGCCACTCTTTGCTGCCGGACAACACGACCGCCACAGCGCCCATCCAGTCTGGCAGAGTGTGGTTGGAGGCGGAGTGAATCAGAACAGTTCTCTCCTCCACTTCGCCCCATTCGAGATCCACGGATCACTGAAGGCCGCATCGTACCTGGGCAATCACCAAGCGGGCTGGAGGGAGGTGTTATTCGGGCGCGTATAGACGGCCTGAAAGACGCTGATATTCCGTGTGGCAAAGGCAGCCTGGCAGTATTGCAGATAGAAATTCCATTTGCGGATAAAGCGGTCATCAAAGCCCTGCGCTTTGACTTCATCCAGCTTAGCATTGAAGCGGTCATGCCAGTGGCCGAGCGTCTTCACATAGCTGGCACCGAGATCCTCCATGCCATGCAGGAACATGTCGCCAGTCTTGTTCATGGACTCATTGATGCGGCCCATGCTGAGCAGGAGTGAGCCAGGGAAGATGTGCTTTTGAATCCAATCCACGCTCTTCACCAGGTTTCGATAATTGCAATCAGGCACCGTGATGACTTGGAATGCGAGCAGGCCATTGGGTTTAAGCACCTCATGACACTTGGCAAAATAGGTGTCCACATAAGCCTCGCCAACGGCCTCCAGCATTTCGATAGACGCGATCTTATCAAACTGCCCGGTGACGTGACGATAATCCTGAAGTCGGATTTCGACGAGGTGATCTAGACCTTCAAGCTTCACACGATCCGTCGCATATTTTAGCTGCTCTTCAGAGATCGTGAGACAGGTGACTCGGCAGCCATACTCACGCGCTGCATAGGTGCAGAAGCCTGCCCAGCCGCAGCCGATCTCCAGCACATGATCGGTCGATTTGAGCTGAAGCTTTTGGCAGAGCGCTTCATACTTGGCGTTCTGCGCATCTTCGAGCGGCTGACCATCACGGGTGAAGCGCGCTGATGAGTAGGTCATGGTCTTGTCCAGCCAGAGGGAATAGAAGTCGTTCCCGAGATCATAGTGATCTGAAATATTGCGTCGGCTTGTCTTCACACTATTTGGCCTGAGTAGGTGCAGGATGCGGTTGTAGGCCTTGAGTAAATTTGTGCCAGCGAGTTGGGTCGATGATGACTTTGTGCCCTGTGTTGCGACGATGTTTTGGATGAACCATGAGATCACGCCTGAGATGTCATCGGTCTCCCAGTCACCCTCCACATAGGCCTCACCAAAGCCGACGTTTCCATACAAGGCGCACTGACGGAAGAACTCTGGATTGGTGACTCGGATCTCAGCCGTGACGGGACTTTTGGGATCTCCGAGTCGGTGCTCGCGCCCGTCTGGTAGCGTCATGCGCAGGCCGCCAAGTGGGAACTTGCGCAGCGTGCCCATGACGAGTCGCTCATAGAAGCTTGGGCCTTGGGCTATAGCGGGAGCGGCTTGGCCGTCGTTACGTTCGAGTGTGGTGGCGTTCATGGTTCTTGCGGGGTGATGGAGCGGTGCGGGCGATAGACACCGCGTTGGAGGTCGGCGCGATCTCCTTTTCGATAAACGTGCAGGCCCTTCATCCAGAGGCGCAAAGCATGATAGTGGATCAGAAAAATCACGCGCAGCGTTACCAGAGGGTAGCGGATAAAGGCTGACAGCAGGGCCGCATCGGTCATCTCCCGGCGCTCGCCGTTCAGCGTGGTGATCAGCACCCGCCCGTCGCTGTCGTGATCATCCACATGGATCTCCAGATGATCCGCAGGCAGCCGCAGCTTGAAGTCGAATAGCAGCTCCAGACCAAAGAAGGGCGAGACATAGAAGTGCTTCGGCGTCACGAGATGGAAGCGCTCCCCGCCGCTCTCATACTCCGTCAGCACGTATGGCTTCTGCTCATGAAAGGTGTTCGTTACCTCCGCCACGGCGGCCACGGGTCGGCCCTCCGCGTCATAGGCATAGTAGAAGCAGACCGGATTGAAGATGTACCCCAGCACGCGGGGAAAGGTCAGCAGCCGCACCTGGGTGATCCTCGTTGTATCCACACCCGCCTCCTGCATGATTTGCAGCACGCTCGCCTTTGCCGTGAGGCCGTCTCGGACGATGTGATCCCTGTCATAGAAGGAGAAGAGACTCCAGCGGTTCCGCTTGAAGACACGCAGCCGTGCGGAGAGCGCGTCCAGCGCCTCCAGGTCCAGCCATAAGTAGAAGACGCCCTACGCGAAGCGGTGCTGCTTCGGCCTGAGCCGATGGTGCAGCACGCGGCAGCGGTAGAGCGCCGAGTTCATGCTACCAGGGCTCCTCCCCGAGGATGTCACGGCAGACGTTCACCGCCGACATGAAGCCGTCCTCATGGAAGCCGTAGCGCGTCCAGGCACCGC
>JBEBGU010000328.1:0-5299 GCA_040081325.1 Prosthecobacter sp. | reverse complement strand
CCCAGCCTCATCCTCGCCGACGAACCCACCGCCGCGCTCGACAGCGAGCTCGGCCGGCAGGTGATGGAACTCTTCGCCAAAGTCGCCCACGAGCGCAACGCCGGCGTCCTCGTCGTCACCCACGACCACCGCACACTCGATGTCTTTGACCGCATCGTGGACGTCGAAGACGGCGGCATCATCGAGCGTCCCCTTTCGCCGCCGAAGTGATCGAAGGACGCGCGGAAGTGAGAGCGGTATCGAGTGTGCGTGAAACGGCCCGAATTGGACATAAATGGACTGAATTGGACTGGAAAATGGTAGGGAGAGCCCGTTCCCATGCTAGGCCGTCGTCCTTCCACCAGCCAGGCACCCCTCATAAACAGCGAAGCCGTCACCCTCACCAGCGCGACAAACCGCTCCACGCTCAAAAGCGAAGTTTGCTGAAATCATGGCCGCCGGACTGGTGGAAGCGCACGGGAAGGGACGTCGGGCGTTTTATGCGAGGCCCCCATCGTTTAAGAGAGGTTGAATAACTCTCGCCAATCATCGCGTTTCTGAGCTAGTGTACGACTCAATGACAGAAAAAGTCCATCACCTGCGATCTGCCAGCTTCAACACACGCCGAAACCTCCCGGCGAGTGTTGGGAGGAAGCGTGGAGAATCGAACTTTCTGCGAGCTTTTGAGCGTGTCTATTTTGCGAGACATCTGAGCGGGATGGCGGCCGGAGAGTTTGCGCTCGGCGGCTTTGGTGTTGCCGACTTGGTTTGGATCGCTTGGAGGCCGCAGCCCGATGCAGAAGAGTTCTCGGCACTATCCTTGGAGAAGCAGTTGTCCCGGCGACATTTATTCGCCTTTGAGGCAAAAATCAAAGACTGGCAACGTGCCCTACAGCAGGCTTTTCGATACCGATACTTTGCCGACAAGGCAATCGTTGTCATGCCAGTCGCTAATGCAGCCCGTGCTCTTGACCATCTCGATACATTCAGGGAGATGCAGGTCGGTCTTTGGACGTTTGACCAGAGCAAGAGCGTTATTCGCGAGCACTTCACGCCCACTCGGACCAAGGCGCTGAACGATTCTGCACGCCAAAAGGCGATCAAAGTGCTGTCGTCAAAGTTTAATCTCCGCAAGCTCCGCGAAATGGCGGATACCAGCATCTAATGCCTCAAGATGGGCATTGTTTGATCGGCCGTTCAGGCGCAGGCCAGGAGCCAGATTGATCTGGTCATAGAGTTCCTCGGCGTCATAGATGTTCTTGCGGCACGCTGCCAGCCCAGCTTTCCCCGGAGCAACTTTTAGGCTCGATATCGCATCCCAAGTCTGAAGAACTTCCTCAACCTGACCATTCGGTTCAGAGCCTTGATCTTCGGGATAGAGATCATCGCTTGGGAGGCCGTTGAGCACCGCTGGGAAACGATAACGCAAACGTTCAAGTTCATCGAACCGGATTGAGTTCAGCAGCTTTGTCGAGAGGTAGCGCAGAATCGGGCGGCGTCCGCCACCTGAAGGAGGAGCGAAGCGATCCATCGAAAACACTTTTTGGTTGTTAAACCACCCCGTAGCCCCCGCCTCACCACCAGCCGCGCAGAGAATGGGACTGAGAATGTCGGAGTAGCCATTGATGACACGGAAACCGTTTACTTGCAGAGCATGATTCACAAACATCCAACCACACAGGGTTCGGTGATCGATAAGTTCAGGGGCAATCTCTGAGGTTGTATTGTTGACCAAGAGGTAGAAGCCATCTGGCCTGGAATCGAGAACGGTAAGCTCTTGGACGAACTCTTCGAGTTCGTCCTTCTCTTGAACCGCCTCTGCATCCATGGCCAGCGTGACGAATAAGGGGCGTCCGTCGCCAATTTCATCCCAGATGGCTCTTGAGTAACGGATGAAGTTTCGCGCAATCAGCCCCTCCACCGAGTTGAAGCGTCGGCGCACGACAATGTTTGGCGAAATGACCGCAGTGACAGGCAAATGTGTTTGAAATTTCAAGCAGTTGGCAATTTCCGCTCGCAGCCTCTCTTCGCTTTCGAGGTAGGCCCGTCTCCTTGCACCGAAGTAGGCTTGATAATCTTCCCCCAAAAGTTTGCCGAGACGCCCGTCTGGCTCATGAGCGACCAAACTGGCATAGTATTGGGGATCAAACAGTCGATCAGCCGCAGGGGATTCACGTCTGATGTCTTCAAGGATTTGGACAACCTTTTCGGCATCGTTGTCTTTTGGACTGAGAATCGCTCCCTGGATGACATTACGCCTCAGCCCTTGGATGATCTTGTTTCGATCCCCGCTGCCTGTCTGGCTTCCCTGTTGTGCGTAGATTTTCATGGTCTCGGCTGGGTGATCTTGATGAGATAATCGAGGTTGGCAGGTCGCAAAGCAGGCTTCTTTTTCAACAGTTGGTCGATCAAGGTGCAGAACTCAGGCGAATAAGTTGGCCGCTCATCCAGCAAGAATTTTGGCGCGTCATGAAGCGCACGAGAAATCGTGTGGATCTGGTCATCGCTGTCTCGCGCGATTGGATGTTTAACCGATGCAAACTCAAACACGGTGAGCGCGGTTGTGTAAAGATCGCTCCTGTAATCGAGACTTGAACGAAAGTTTGGGTTCGCCATCTCCGGCGCAAGATAGCGGAGGGTGCAAGGGGCTCCATTCACAGTAATGCCCGTTTCCTGTAACCCGAAGGCAATGCCGAGGTCGATAAGCACAAACGGTCTTTCGGAATCATTCAACTTGATGACGTTGGCTGGCTTGATGTCCCGGTGTACGTATTGCTTCGACCACAACTCTTTGATGGCCCGTAAGAGGCAGTTCGTCAGCAGTTTGGCTTCATTTTCATCTGGGAGACCACCGTTTGACCGGATTAGCGCTCTCAAGTCGGGCCCCTGCAAAAACTCCTCGGAGTAAATGGCATAGAAACCTCCATTTAGCTCATGTCCCTGAAGCGGCAACATGCCCAGCCTTACCATGAATGGCGTCGTGCACTGCCCGAGAATATTAACCTCCCTGCGAACACGCTGAAGGCATTCCTCGCGATAACGCTCATCGTCTGGTGAACCATCAGCGGCAGGGATGGCGATGACCTTGATGACTTCCGTGATCCCATCTGCTGATGCACGATAGACAGTCTTGAAACCACCTGATCCGATTTCAACAATGTCGTCATAGCCTGGACAGAGGGCTGCGACTTCAGATGGGTTTAGCTTGGGCGGGGAACGCATGGGATAGACTGCCACGGATGGCCAACTGGTGAAGGGAAATTTCTTCCGCAGGGTGCGATGTGGAGAGTGTGTTGTAGAGGAGTTGTCCAGATGGCTTGTCAGTTACGGAGGGCACGGTTGGCGAGCGCCTCGCGTTCCTCACGCACCGCACCTGCCACGTCCATCTGCACACCCGTGGGAGCAAGCACGAGGCGACCGTTGGGCGAGAGCATGGTCTGGCTGGCCACTGGAATGTCTTTGACGATTTCAATCCGATCAGGTGACACCTCGGCACGGATGCGAACACCTGGCATCGCGCCAAAAATTCGGCGCAGAGGTTCCGGCAGCTCGATCTGGCCGGATTCATCAATGGTAAGTGTCGCTGTCATGGCGCTAGGGTACGCTCATCGGCTCAAAGCTCAACTTCCGGCTTATGGGCCGGGCGAGGAGCCTCATTGTGAAATTCCGGCGGAAGTGAGCGATGCAAGGAAGGGCGGTTTTCAACCGCCCCGGCGCTTGAAAAGCGCCGTTCCTTGTCAGGCGCTCAACTCTGCCGCACCCACGCCAGCAAACGTGCCGCAGGCTGGAAGCCGCTTGTTTGAGCGATGACTTTGCCGTTCTTCATCAACGCGAAGGCGGGGATGCCTTGGATGCGGAACTGACTGGCGATTTGCTGCTGCTCGTCGGTGTTCACTTTGATGAAGAGGGCCTCACCTGCGGCCTGGGCGGCGGCTTTGGCGAACTCGGGGGCCATCATCTGGCAGGGACCGCACCAGGCGGCCCAGAAGTCGATGACGACGGGCAGCGGGCTTTGAGAGATGAGCGCGGCAAAGGCGGCGGGGCTGGTCATTTCGACCGGAGCGGCGACCAAGGGCAGATCCGCCTTGCAGGTGCCGCAGCGGCCCTGCTGGCTGACTTTAGCGTAGGCGATTCGGTTGGCGGTGCCGCAGGCGGGACAGGGCAGGATGATGCCGCGTTCGTCGGATTCGAGGTGATGGCTCATGGAGGACAAGATCGGAGGAGAGTTAAAACTTGCATATACGCATACGCTCATATAGCAGTTTGGCAAAGACAACCTTTCAACCACCATGAGCAAGCATTTACTGATCCTCGGCGGCGGCACCGCAGGCACCATGATGGCGAACCATCTGCGCAGACGCCTGCCCGCGTCCGAATGGCGCATGACGGTGGTGGATCGCTCGGACAAGCATCTCTACCAGCCGGGGTTTTTGTTTCTGCCCTTCGGCAAGTATGAGGAGAGCGACATCATCCGGCAGACGCGCGATTTCATTCCGCGTGACGTCGAGTTCATCCAGGCGGAGGTGGCTCAAATCACTCCCGAAAATCATGCGGTGGCACTGAAGGACGGGCGTGAGTTGAAATATGACCTCCTCATCGTCGCCACCGGCTGCCGCACGGCCCCGGAGGAGACCGCAGGCATGCTGGGGCCGAAATGGCGCGTGAACGTGCATGATTTCTACACGCTGGATGGAGCGCGGGCGCTGCGTGACAAGCTCGCGGACTTCCAAGGCGGGCGTGTGGTGGTGCATATCAACGAAATGCCGATCAAATGCCCTGTGGCACCGCTGGAATTCACTTTCCTGGCGGACACATTCTTCCGGGAGAAAGGCATCCGCGACAAAGTCACGCTGACCTATGTGACGCCGCTGCCGGGAGCCTTCACGAAGCCAAAAGCGTCGAAGAAGCTCGGGCATCTGCTCGGAGACAAAGGGATCGAGCTGGTGACTGATTTCGTGGCCGAAAAAGTCGATCAGGAGAATGACAAACTCGTCTGCTTCGATGGCCGCGAGGTGCCCTACGACCTGCTGGTGACCACACCGACGAACATGGGCGACGAGGCCGTGCGCCGCAGCGAGCTGGGTGATGACCTCGACTTCATCCCGACGCAGAAACACACGCTGCAATCGGTGGAGTATCCCGATGTCTTCGTGATCGGCGATGCGACCAACCTCCCCGCGTCCAAAGCGGGCTCCGTGGCGCACTTTGAGAGCGAAACACTCGCCGACAACGTCATGCTCCACATCCAGGGCAAGCCATTGAAGGAGGAGTTCGACGGCCACTCGAACTGCTTCATCGAGTCCGGCAACGGCAAGGCGTT
>JBEBGU010000014.1:0-19350 GCA_040081325.1 Prosthecobacter sp. | reverse complement strand
AAAGAACGCAGAGGAAATGAAAATCTCTGCAACCTTTGCTGCTCTGCCCTTTGTGATCAGTGAGATTCTATTACCGAATGATGATCTTGATGGCGGCCTGGCCCTGACGGTCGTCATCGGATGAGACGAGGAGTTGGCCGAGGTGGTGGCCCGTGCGCCATGGAGCACCGTTGTTGGGCTTCGTCTGGAGCAGGTAGGCTCCGGTGCCGGCGTTGCGGAAGGAGGTGATATTGCTGCTGAAGCAGGCGGTCTGGCCGGGCACTTCAAAATGCTCCATGAGTGTGAAGTGGTCGCGGCTGAGCTCGACGACAGGGGTGCCGCCGCTGGTGACGACGACGAGGATGTTGGCCGCGTGGGTGTTACCGTTACCAGCCGTGCCTTGGGAACTCTGAACGCTGATGGTCAGCGCACCGCTGGTGGTGGAGCCTTTCGGGCCAGGGAGCAGTCTAGCAAGCGGTGCGGGTGCTGGAGTGGGGGCGGAGACTGGAGCGGGATCAGGCTTTTTCACAATGGCGGCTGGGGCAGTAGGTGCAGGAACCGATTTCGGTGCTGGCTTGGCGACGGGTTTAGGAGTTGGTTTTACCGGAGCCTTGGCTGCGGGTTTGGCGGGAGCTTTGGCAACGGGTTTTTTCACGATGGGCTTGGCCTTACTCGCCGGCTTGGCGGGAGCTTTGGCGACCGGCTTTTTCACTGCCGGTTTCGCTTTGCTCGCTGGCTTGGCTGGGGTTGGGGACTTTTTCACCTTGGTCGCGATTTTTTTCGCGGCCCCTTTTTTGGGTGTTGGTTTGTTTGCCATATCGTGATTTGTGACGATTTCCGTGAGGCTAACAAAAGATGGCAGAATTTGTCTAGTGTTGTCTTTCCTATGCCTATGGGATTAGCCGTGCGGACTCAGGGAGATGGCTTCTGCAACTCGGTCCATTTCTGTCTCGGTATTATAGAAATGCGGGCTAAATCTCAAATGGGCCTGTCCAGCTCGGTCATATCGCAGAGAGGGGCTGATATTTTGGGCCGTGAGATGCTCGTAAACTTTTTCTACGGAGGGGCCGCTTTTCTCCCGAAATGCGGTGCTGATGCCTGAGGCATTGGGTCCATCAGCGGGTCCGATGAAGTGAAACCCCATGGGATCGAGCTGCGAAATGAGCCTCTTTTTAAGCCGAAGAAGCTGGGCGCTGACCTCTGGAATGCCTTTCTCCAATAGGAGTTCTAGGCCGGCTTTCATGCCGAGGATGCCTGCGATGTTTAGGACGCCTGGCTCGTAGCGCCTGCCGCCGGACTCAAAGATGATCTCGGGCTGAGCGATGAAGTTCGGGCTGCGGACGTTCCAGGAACCGAGCAGGGTGGGGCGGAGGCGCTCTTTCACTTCATCCCGCACATAGACGATGCCGGCTGCCATGGGGCCGAGCATCCACTTGTGGGAATCGGCACTGAGGAAATCGACGTGATCGACGCGGGTCTCGAAGGCTCCGAGTGTCTGGATGGCATCGAGACAAAAGAGGACGCCGCGTGCGCGGAGCATCTGGCCTATGGCGTCGATCTGAATGCGGTAGCCGCTGATGAAATGGCAGGAGGCGAGGGCGACGAGTTTGGTTTTTGGCGTGAGTGCGGCCTCGACCAATTCGGGCGTTATAGCGCCTGGGGCGTCGGGTTCGAGCAGGCGAACGATGACGCCATGGCGTGCGAGATCGGTCCAGGGATATACATTGGCTGGGTAGTCATCCTGATAACACACGACTTCATCCCCAGGCTGCCAGTCGAGACCGTTGGCGACGAGGCTGAGTCCGAGTGAGGTGGGGCCGAGTAAAGAAATCTCGCTGGCTTTGGCCCCGAGCATCTGGGCGGCGACGGCGCGCGTGTCATTGACGGCGTGCCAGGCTTCGGGGAACTCCTGCATCCGCATGCAGGCCTCTTGCAGGTAGTCCTGCATGGCTCTGGTCACGCGCTGCGGGAGAATGGTGACGCCTGCATGGGCAAGGAAAATGCTGTCACGGGCGATGGGGAACTCGGCTAGACGCTCGGCTTCTGAGGTGAAGAGGGACATGCCTGGAGTTACGAGGCGGAGGGGCTGCGCGCAACTGATGAGCAAAGATGTTGCGGCACGGATTGGTTTTGGACTTGCCAGATGTGCCCTGAAGAGGCGTATCTAGCGTCCCGCTATGATTTCACGCCTTTTTATTTCCCTCGCTGCTTTTGCCCTGCCAGTGGTAGCGTCTCAGCCGACGTCTGTGGCTGATCTACCCGATCCGAATCCAGAGGTGCAAAAGGCGGGCTTCGTCGTGCCGGAAGGCATTGAGGTGACGCTTTGGGCACAGGAGCCGATGATCGCGAAGCCAGTGCAGATGAACTGGGATGCGCAGGGCCGTCTGTGGGTGGTGAGCAGCACGACCTATCCGCAGATCAAGCCAGGTGACGGTACGAAGGATCAGGTGATCGTGCTCGAAGACACAGATCATGATGGTAAGGCTGACAAGTCCACGGTCTTTGCGGAAGGGTTGCACATCCCGACGGGCGTGATCCCTGGTGATGGCGGTGCGTATGTGGCGAACTCGACTGAGGTGCTTTTTCTCAAGGACACGAACGGCGACATGAAGGCCGATGAGCGCACGATCATGCTGAGCGGCTTTGGTACGGAGGACACGCATCACTTACTGCACACGCTGCGGCACACGCCTGAGGGGCTGCTGTCGTTCAATCAGTCGATCTACATTCATAGCCACATCGAGACGCCGCATGGCGTGCGCCGACTGATGGGCGGCGGTGTTTGGGAGTTCCGCCCAGAGACGCGGCGGCTGGAGATCGTGAGCAAAGGGTTGGTGAATCCATGGGGCTATGAGTTTGATCAGTGGGGCCAGTCATTCGCCACGGATGGCGCGGGTGGTGAGGGGCTGAATTATATCTTTCCAGGCAGTGTTTTCAAAACATCTCCCAATGCTGCGCGCACCCTGAGTGGTCTGAGTCCAGGCCAGCCGAAGCAATGTGGACTGGAGTACATTGATGATCCGCATTGGCCTGAAGAATGGCAGGGTTCATGGGTGACCAATGACTTCCGTGGAAATCGCACGAATCGCTTCACGGTCACGCCGAGTGGTAGTAGCTATGTGGCGAAGCAAGAGGCCGATGTGCTGGCTTCAAATCATCGCGCCTTTAGACCGATTGATATCCGTTTGGGGCCTGATGGCGCACTGTACATCGCGGATTGGTACAACCCGATCATTCAGCATGGTGAGGTGGACTTCCGTGATCCGCGCCGTGATCAGGTGCATGGCCGAATCTGGCGTCTGACGGCGAAAGGACGACCTCTCAGTGAGATGCCAAAGATCGTGGGTGCGCCAGTACCGGAGCTGTTGGAGATGCTGAAAAGTAGTCGCGGCTGGACTCGTCAATTTGCCAAACAAGAATTGCGTTCACGCGGTGTGGCGGACGTGCTGCCAGCACTGAAGGCCTGGACTGATGCACTGGATAAAGCCCATGCGAATTACTGGCATCACATGCTGGAAGTGGCGTGGGCGCGTGAAGGGCTAAATAAATTTTCGGCGAAACTTTGGCGTGAGCTTTATGCGAGTCCTGATGCGCGCATCCGTGCGGCAGCGCTGCGCATCCTGACGCATCGGTGGCGCGAGCTGCCTGAGGCGATGGATGTGTTGAGCAAAGGCATCACCGATGAAAATGCGCAGGTGCGTCTGTGGGCGCTTGCTGTTTTGGCGGACATGCGCCAGCCAAAGGCTTTTGAACTGGCACTGCGTGCTCTTGATAGCAGTGTGGATGAGAGTCTTGATTTTCTGCTGGAGCTTACCGCACGCGAGCAGGCTGACATCTGGCTGCCGCTCACGCTAAAAGGCACACTGAAGCTTAATGATAATCCGAAACATCTCGTGTATGCCATGAAAGCCACGGGCCGCAGTGAGGCACTCAAGCCGTTGCTTGCGTCGTTAAAGTCTGGCAAGCTCGCGGCTGATGATGCCGCTGCGGTGCTGGCGATGGCTGGTGATGCGATGGATGCTGCGCAGGCGCGTGAAATCGCGGATCTTGTGAACGATCCAGCGATGTCTGAGAAAGTGGTTGGATTGATGGATGCGCTGGTGAAAGCTGGCAGTGCCCACGGCGTGAAACCAGAAGGCGCGGAGGCAACTGCTAAGAGTTGGTTAGGAAGTTCTAGGGCTGAAATTGTGCATCGTGCCACTCTTTTAGTCGGCGCATGGAAGGTCGAGTCAGCTCGTGAAACACTGATGACGATTTTGACGAAGGCGGATACGCTGCCGCCGATTCGGGATGGTGCTGTGCAGGGTTTGTCACGGCTGGGCGGAGTGAAGTCGCGTGACTTCTTTGACCAAGTTTTTCGAGATCATTCGGACCTGCGTGGTCTCGCCGTGCAAGGCCTGACGGACGTGGGTCCACAGATCGCTGCTAAGCGTGCGGTGGAATTTTTTGCGTCGGCAAAGACGGCTGCTGAAGCCGCGCCGATCTTGAGCGCCTTCTTGAAGAATAAACAGTTGCCGGCAGTGCTGGCCAAGGAACTCGCGGGTAAATCGATTCCTGAATTTATTGCCGTCGATGCCATCCGCATGGTTTCGACACGCGGCATCAAAGGCCCGCTCGAAGAAGCTTTACGCACTGCTGGTGGCGTGAAGCAGATGAATCAAACACTCACGCCGGAGCAGATGACTGCGATGGTGGCGAAGGTGAAGGCGCAGGGAGATCCTGCGCGAGGTGAAGCGATCTATCGCCGCCAACAAATGCTCTGTCTGAGTTGTCACGCGATTGGCGATGCGGGTGGTGTCTTGGGGCCGAATCTCGTGAGTATCGGCGGTAGTGCGCCCGTGGATTATTTGATCGAGAGCCTGCTGGAACCGAGCAAGAAGATCAAAGAGGGCTACCACATGATCATCATCAGCATGAAGGATGGTAAGGTCTTCGCTGGCGGACTCGTGCAGGAGGCTGCGGATGAAGTGATCATTCGTGATCCCTCCAATCAGATGGTGAAGGTGCCCAAGGCACAGATCGCCAGTCGTCAGATGAGTCCTGCCAGTATGATGCCGCCTGGGTTGACGGCCAGTCTGCGGGAAGATGAGTTTGTGGATCTCGTGCGCTTTCTCTCGGAACTCGGAAGGGAAGGCAATTACAAGATCAAACCCAACCGCTTTGTGCGCGCATGGCGGGTGATGGGCGAGATGGAAAAGGGAGTGATCGACCATGTCCGCCATGTGGGACTGCAAGCTCTGCATGAGAAGGACGGCAAGTACCCTTGGCTACCGCTTTTTTCTCAGGTGAGCGGTGTGGTGCCACTAGCTGAACTGCAAGAGATCAAGATGTATCCTTGGTTCCCCAAGATCATCCAATTCAGTCTCAAAATGGACAGCCCCGGAAAGGTCAAACTTGGCCTAAGTTCGGTGAAGTCGGTGAACATGGTCGTGGGTGACGCGGCGCTGCATGAAGTGACGCCTGAGATGACGCTCGATCTGCCTGCCGGAGTGACACCGATCAGTGTGGTTATCGCGAGAGATGCGGGTTCTCTGGCGGAGTTTCACGTCGAAATTCTGGATGGAGCCGCCCAAGTGACGGGATTTTGAATCGCTAAATTCTGGGCTGGCACGCCTTAATTGAGTGAAATGGTTCTTATGAACAGCCTGTTCTGGCCTGGGGCAGGTATTTACCATGTATTTTAATTGACGGTGCTAGGCCAAACTTGATAAACTCAACGAGAAATCTGGAAATAGGTCCAATCCAGCAACCGCCATTAGCTCGACGCCCATGAAAACGAATCTGCGCTCCAATGCCCTCAAAAAGGGCTTCTCCACAAAGCATGCTGGTTTCTCTCTCGTGGAGGTAGTTCTGGCTGTGGGCATCATGGCCCTGGGGGTGGTAACGATTCTGGGCTTGTTGCCACACGGCATGGAAATGTCCCGTAAAACCGCCAATGAACAGGCTGAAACGCGAATCGTGGATCAGCTCGTCGGAGAAGTTCAGGCGGCTGACTGGGCCACGATGGGTGGTGTGACCTCTCCTGGTAATAGTGCAGGCATTGATGCATTTTTTGACGATCAAGGCCTCAGAATCTATGAAGCCTCGGGGGATGTGGCCAATCTATTGGTGTATGCGGCACGAGTGAAGCTGGTTGATGCCAGTGAGAGCACGAATGGGATGCAAATGCCGTCACGGGCAGGGGCTATTGTTCAGAATAAGAACCTTCGGCGGGTCATGGTGGAAGTGGCGGTGACCCAGAATCAGGATTTCGATTTTGACTCACCCCCGCCAGGCATTCCGGTGAAGCGTTTCACCCAGCTTGTGGCCAGAATGAGACCCTGAGTTTGTCCATCGGCGGCAGAGTTACTCAACTTTTTTCCAACCAAAATCATGAAGGCAAAACAACCAATGCGGTCATCTTGGACCTCTCTTGGAATATTTATCCTGCCGCTTATCGGTGCCGGCGTATTCTGGGCATTCTCGTCCTCCGCCCAGTCCTCTGTGGACGGCTCATGGTTCCCGAATGGCGGTGGCTCTTGGGGCACACGGACGAACTGGTCTTACAGCGATTCATTGCGACCAGCGGCGGCTACGATCTCGCTTAACCCAAGGGCGCAGGCATCAGCCACGCGTCTTGGGGATAAAATTGTGGGTATCAATGTCAGCCTCGCACCTGGCGGTGGCGGCTCTGGCTACACTACGCCGCCGATTGTGATCATACCTGATCCAGGCGTCAATGGGCGGCCTGCTCGTGCTGTGGCCCAACTGCTCAATGGTGTGGTCAATAGCATTACTGTAGTCGATGGTGGAGCGGGCTACACTTTCGCAGGCACTTTGGCTGTGACCATTTCAGGAGAGGTCGATGAGGCCACCATGTCAGAGGTGGGTTCTGGCTATTCCGGCTCACCTTCGATTTCGTTTAACGGCGGCGGTGCATACACCTCGCCGCCCACCGTGACATTCCGTGGTGGTATCGGTTCTGGGGCTGAGGCTACCGCAGTGATCGGCACTGGAGGCAGTGCCGGCAGACTCGTGTCCATCACCGTAAATAACGGCGGCATTGGCTACTCGACCACTAGGCTGCCGACTGTTCAGATTATCACCACGACTGGTGGCTCTGGTGCCACTGCCACCGCCATAGTGGATGGTGGAGTGGATGGTGGACCTGGTGTGATCACGGGTTTCACGGTTGTTACTCAGGGGACGGGCTACAGCACGACGGGTAACTTAGCGGCCCCTTCAATCAATATTGTCAGCCCTACACCGACGGATTTGGCTACTGGCAGTGTGGTCATTGAGGATGGGCAGGTGATCGATGTCGAAATCATCAATCCAGGTACGGGTTACACCACCGCGCCACAGGTTATCCTTACAGGGGGCGGAGCTGTCGGAAACGGAAATGTCTTAGCTAACTCTCAAGTTAATGAGGGAAGCGTCACGGGTGTCACGGTTGTTGATCCCGGAGGTGTTCAGAATGCTACTGCTACAGCGGTATTGGGTGCTGGTGGCGGAGTTTCAACTATTACTCTCAACAGTAGAGGCAGGGGCTATACCTCCGTGCCGTCGATCGTCATCGGTGCGCCGCTGATCCGTCAGGCTACAGTCGCTTCTACCCGAACAGGGGGCAGCGTGAGTGCGGTTGCGGTTACCAATCCAGGGGCTGGCTATCTGGTCAATCCGACGGTTACTTTTGCCAATACGGGATGGCAGGGCTATTCGACAGTACCGAGGTTGAAGTTAACTACTGGTAGCGGTGCTGTGGCCTCAGCTGCGAGAAACGTGTCCACACAAGTGATCACGGCTGTTTCGATTCAAGACCCTGGACTGGGTTACACTGTTGCACCCACTGTTTCGTTTGTTGGCGGAGGTGGCACCGGTGCCACAGCCACGGCGACGCTTACTTCAGGCAGAGTGACCGGAGTCACCGTCACAGGAGGGGGGGCTGGGTACACGAGTGATCCACGCGTAGTATTTACGTCAAATGGCATAGCTGGTGCGCAAGCAACTGCGAGCGTGACTCCTGGGGCCGTCTCCTCAGTTGTGATTGGCAATCGGGGCAGTGGCTATGCAACGGCCCCAACGGTTTCCTTTGTGGGTGGTGGTGGCTCGGGAGCTGCTGGCACAGCAACTGTTTCAGGCGGGTTTTTGACAGGTTTGACCATCACGAATGCTGGATCTGGCTACGGGGTCGCCCCATCGGTTGTCCTGACCGGCGGGGGTGGCTCTGGTGCAACGGTGACAGCATACTTGTCATACGCCGTTTCTTCTGTTGTGATCAGTAACGGCGGCAGTGGCTACACAACGGCACCAACGGTCTCCTTTGTGGGGGGGAATGGCTCCGGAGCTACTGCTACGGCTTCTGTGGCAGGCGGGATTTTGACAGGCATAAACCTCACAAATGCTGGCGCGGGCTATGGCGTCGCCCCTGTGGTGACACTGATTGGCGGGGGTGGTTCTGGCGGAGTTGTGACGACAGTCGTTTCGGGCGGCTCGGTGACTGGGTTTAGCCTCATCTCCCGAGGAACTGGCTACACGACAGCGCCCACAGTTTTCATCACCCCAGCTAATCCTGCCATGGCTACTGCGACGCTCACTGCGGGTGTGGTGACGGGGATCACCGTTACAAGTGGTGGTGCCGGCTACACCAGCGCACCGCTTGTCGTGTTTTCTAGTGGCGTCATTGGTGCACAGGCGACGGCTGTCCGTAACGCGACAAACGGGACTATCACATCCGTAGCATTTAATGACGCGGGTTTAGGTTACACTGTGGCACCTACCGTTTCGCTCCTGGGTGGCAACGGCACAGGGGCGGCGGCTACAGCCGCAGTGGACGGTGGGCAAGTGACGAGTTTTACCATTACTGGTAGTGGCACGGGTTATGGAGTGGCTCCGGGCGTGGTGCTAACTGGCGGAGGCGGCACTGGCGCTGTAGCTACAGCCGTCGTGGCTGGCGGATTGGTGACCAACATCTTGGTCACAAATCCAGGTTCCGGTTATTCCACGGCACCTTCCGTTAGCTTCACGGTTAATACTGCTACGGCGACTGCGACCATTTCCGCCGGTAAGATCACGCAAATCAACATGGTGAGTAATGGTTCTGGCTACACGAGTGTGCCGACTGTGGCTTTCACCACAGGTGGGGTGACTTTTGGCGTGTTAACTGCCTTAGTGCCCAACGGCCAGCTTTCCGGTGCAACGGTGGTTTTTGGCGGCAGTGGCTATGTCGTGGCGCCCACAGTTTCCTTTGAGGGGGGCGTTGCCAATGGGGGACTACATGCCACCGCAACAGCTTTGCTGAATGGCGGCTCTATTTCTGGACTAGCCGTCACAAGCCCCGGTGGTGCTGTTCGTGCCGTCGCTTCATCGACCCGCGCAGCTGACGGCAGCATCGACTCCGTCACCGTTACCAACCCAGGCACGGGCTACATCGTCAATCCTATCGTGACACTCGCTGCTCCGACTGGTATCACGACTTCCGTGCAGCCTGTGCCGGGCGGTGTTGGTTCATTCATCCATTTCAATCGTGATATTACCGGCAATGTCGGCATCACTTTAGATGCAGCGCGCACCGTGGGTTCTTTCACGATTGGGGACACGGGTGGAGAAGACTACAGCCTGAGTGCTGGCACCGGAGCCGTGAACAGCACGTTGATTTTTGATATGGGATTGCTGGGCGCTGGTAAGTCATTCCTGAACAAGACACAGGGTGACCAAGATGTTATCAGCGCTCGCCTAGTGCTTAATGACCAACTTAATGCCCGCATTAACAATGGTCGAGTGACCCTTAGTGGCGGCATTGCTGGAGCTGGCACTCTAGTAAGCACCGGCAACGGCATCTTGACTGTCAGAGGAGATGGCACTGGCACGAGTAATGATCTCTGGCTTTGGCATCGCGGCTCTGGCAACACGGGAGCGCAGGTGGAGCTAGGCACCACTGGTGCCAGTGCTTTTGGGAATATCCGTCTTGGGAATGGTAGCTTTGGCACGGCAGGGTTTGCTGTGCTGCAATTGCTGGAAAACCGAGTGTTGTCATTAGCCAATCCGTTGACCTACCAAGGAGATCAGATCGGCGATAGTGCGACAGTACTCGTGGACGCTGCAACCAACCGTTGGGGCTATTTTAAGCTGATGGGCGGCAGTGAAACGATTGGAAATATCCTCGATCCCGGCAGTGCCCTTGTGCTCGAAAATATGGAAGGGGAGACCATCAACACCAGTGCTGTTCTCACTCTTGGTGGTAACAATTTGAATTCTTACATTGGCGGCTTTATCCGCAACCGTGCGAGTGGCGGCGGTACCGGAACTCTGGGACTGACCAAGAACGGCACTGGCAGCCTCACTCTCCAAGGTGGCAACATCACTTACACTGGCGCGACTCTGCTCAATGCAGGCACCTTGAATTTGATCAACACCACGAACTTCGCCAGTGCCATTACCGCAGCCGCTGGCACGCGCCTCAATATCGATACCCTTACCGGAACAACCAACTTTGACGATGATGTGCTGGGGAATTCAGTGCTGAGGAAAGTGGGCACTGGCACGCTGAATTTTAATAGTGGGAAGATGAGCATCGACGAGATTCTGGTGACGGCTGGGACTATGCTGGTGCGCACAGGGTCGGCGACCTTGCGCGGTGGTAAAAATGAGGTCACCGGTGCGCTGGCGGTGCAGGGTAATCCAGGTGTGAATCGAGCCTTGAGGATAGAAGGTGGTTTTTCCGTCGGCTCTTTGAATGCCCAAGGTCTCTTTGGACAAAATGGCGGTGGTTTTGATATCGCGGGCCAACCTTTCAGTGTGAACGGCCTGGGTAATTACGCTGAGGGTGTCTTGGAATCTTCTAGGGAAGTCAATCTCGCCAATATGGGCTTGAGGCTCAACGGCACAGGCGCGCTAATAAACCGCACGGTTCAAAATAACGCCACGGATGTCACGTCTGTGGTTTTGAATGATGTTGCGAACCTGATCATAGGCTCAGTCCTCACTCTGCAGGATGGGGAACCAGCGGCTGGCGTTTCCATCAAGCCTGATACCAAGATCGTCGCAATCAGTCAGAATACTCGAACGGTAATCCTGAGTCAGACGATCACGATTCCATCGGGCAGGGGGATCACGTTCACCTACACAAGCAATACCGATGGCGCCATTCGCGGGGAGTCTTTGAATTTCACGGACGTGACGCATGATGGGCAGAAATTCATCGCCATCACAGAGAAAGGCACCGTTCATACTTCACGGAATGGCACGCTCTGGGATCTCCGTTACACCGATCCTGCGCGTCTTCCTTTCAACAGTCTGGCTTGGACTGGTGAACGCGCCGTGATCGTCGGGAATCAGGGCCGTGTGCTAACCTCCACTGATGGGCTAGTTTGGACCGTGCAGGATGTGGGCAGCGCGGTTGATCTCCGTGGCGTAACCACGACCAATGTTTCTTTCACGGGCAATCTCGTGGTCGGATCAACCACCGTCTCGAATGTCACAGGCGCAGCGAGTTACCAGCCCGGCACGCCGATTTTTGGTTTTGCGACTCCGTCAAATGCGCGAGTTTCAGCGGTGAATGCTGCGGATAACTCGATGACCATGGATTCGGCGGCTCTAGATACTGCGACTAACGTGGACTTTGGCTATTTCCGTGGAGATACAACGACTGGGAATAATGCTATCACAAATGTGAAGACGGCGCAGAATCTCCAGGTTGGAACCGCCATTAGTGTCAGTGGCGTTGCGGGAGTCACCACTATCACTATTGTGGACGGCCCGAACAACAGGATCACGCTGTCTTCAAATGCCCCGATTGGGGGCACTGTCGCACTGAACACGCTGACGGGTGATCTAACGCTCAACAGCAGCACCATTAGCAACCTCTCGAATACTCAGGGGCTAGCTGTGGGCATGCGCATCTCGGGTCGGGGAATTCCTGCCGGCACGCGTATCTTAGCGCTCGATGTCGGAGCCTCAACGCTGGTCTTATCGGATACTGTCACTACAACCGCAACGGCAGCTCCGATGAGCATTTACACAGGGACTCTGACAAGCGGTAGCCAGCTAGTGCAAAATGTGAGCAGCCTGGGGTCTTTCACTGCCGAAATGGCAGCTCATGGTGTGCTGGTGCCAGTGGGCACTTTTGTTGTTAGCAGCACGTCAAACACGCTGCTGCTCTCTCAGTCGGCCAGTGCGGCGGCGACCTCGGGGGACCTCAAGGCCACCAAGACCCGTAGAATAAGCACAGGCACTTTTGTCTTGAATGATGCATTGGTAACTGGGGTGACAAATGTGGCCGGACTCGCCGTCGGTATGCAGGTGTCACTACCAGGAGTTATTTCACCAGGGACCGTGATCAACGCGATCAATGGCACTGACGTCACACTTTCATCGGCTGCGCTTGCTCCAGCGGCCACTCAGGCTTTCTCAGTCGGGTTTGATCTGGTCACTGTGGGGCGCCTTGGTTTTGTTTCGACCTCAGCGGGGGGCGGCACGAGCACTTGGCTCAGTCGGACCTCTGGCACGACTCGGGATTTAAATTCCATCACTTGGTCGGAAAGCCTTCTCGTGGCGGTAGGAAGCTTGGGGCGTGTGATTACATCAACCGATGGCGTCACCTGGAGTCGTCAGGGGCCGCCGCTGGTGGACACGACCAATGTGATTCTTGCGGTGAACACTGGATCAAAAACGGTGACCTTGAACAACAATGCTATGGTCACTAGCACTCAGGCTAGTTTTGGAGCCTTCAAGGGTAATACCACCTCTGGCAGTGCTGTGATTACCAATGTCACAGGAATGCCAGCCCTGCGTGCGGGTATGCCGCTGGCTTCGGCACTCGGTACTCCGGCTGGAACGACTATCCGCAGTGTGAATGAAGCTGGATTCTCTTTGGTCATGTCCACACCAGCGACGGCTACATTGGCGGCTGAGCCAATCCGCACTTTCACCGGCTTGTCCACCAATGGCTCATCCATCATTACAGAGGTTAGAGACTTTAAGGGGCTGGCTGTAGGCATGTCTCTTCACGGCAGTTCCATCACTGGCACAGCAGTTATTATTGCCCTGGATCCGGCAAATAGGCGTCTCTTTCTCGCCAACACGGCCAACGCGAGCGGGCAGAATACTTTTGGGGTCTTTTATGGCGATCTGGTTATTGGCAGCGCCACGGTAAGCAATGTGACCAACCTCACAAGTGTTCGGAACTTGCAGGGCACAGAGCATCTCACACCGGGTAAAGCCGTGACTCCTTCAGGTCCTCTTGGGTCAGGATTAACCATCAGCAGCTATAACGTAGCCGCAAACTCGGTGACGCTTTCGGGAGCGTCTATCGCAACGTCCTCTGTCGTGCCGCTGCTCACCTTTAGCGGCAATGTGATAGATGGCTCCAATATCATCACTGGAGTTTCTGACTTCACTGGTCTGGCGGTGAACATGAATATTCTCGTGACCGGCACGACTTTCGGTTCATCGGCCTATTTTAGTTTTAACATTGACGCTTTGAACCCCACAGCAGGCACGATCACCCTTTCAGGTGTGCCGAATGTGAATACTGAGACTACCAGTGTCACTGTGCCTCTTGGAATCTTTTTGGGCACGACTACAGCGCTTAGCAACACGGTTACCAATCTGACGAACCGCACCAATCAACAGGCTCCGAGTATCAGCCTGCCAGACCTTCAGGATGTCGCCTGGACGGGCACACAGTTTGTGGCAGTCGGCCATTACGGCGCAGTATTTACGTCATCAGACGGCAGTGTTTGGACACCGCAGAATCCTGCCACAGGCCGTGATCTACAGACCGTGGCTCTGTCCGGGGCTGAAATTCTGACCGCTGGTCAGGACGGACTTATTTTGAAGTCTGCGAATGGCACAGCTTGGTCAGTCGTGCGGGCAGCAGACAGCCCGGCTCTCAATGACGTGCGTCATATTGATCAGATTCAGGCGGTGCTGACCAACAGTGGTCAGACACTAGCACTGGGCAATGGTGGCTTGGCGACGACGAACGTGAATACTTGGTCAAGCTCATTGAACGACACTTTTAGTGGCTCCCAGATCACCATTTCGATCGCGGGCCGAACCCAAAGCTCGGGCGTGTTGCAAATCAGCAACACGGTCACCACCACCACCACCACGACCCCACAAAATGGCATCGTTCAAACCCGCAACAGCACCAATCGCTTTGACGACGCCGCCACTTTGCTATCGCGCGGGGGTGATCTGATCTTTGCCAATAACGGAGTGAACGCGACTTTTTCGGAAACCATCGGGAAATTGGTTCTCGGCCAGGGGCAACTCCAGATTTCTGCTTACCGTGCTGGTCTTACGGGCACCAGCACATTGACCTTTGGATCACTGGAGCGGTTGCCGGGCGCTACTGTGGACTTTATCGCTAGAGAAAACGTCACTGGTCTTGTGAATCTCCCCGGCACGCTGGGCGTGGATGCGCGGAACAGGGTTTTGTTCACCCAAAATCCCGTGCTGGACCAGGGGGGGCTAATCGGTGGTTGGGCCACGATTGACGGTGAGTGGGCCACTTATGACCCTGTTAAAGGTGTGATGCGGCTGGATCCTACGGCTGGCTATGATTTGGGTGACCAACCGAGCTGGACACTCACGGACAATGTCAAAATGCAGGCCGGAAGGACGCTGAATGCGCGACGCGCAGTCAACTCCATGAACATCCAGGGACAGACTCTGACCATGAATGGGCAGCAGCTCAGCGTCGAGTCAGGTGGTATTCTGGCCACAACCGCCACCATCGGCACGGCGACTTTGGGTGATTTGACGGTTGGAACTGCGATTAATGTGCCAAAAACGCTGAACGTCATCAATAGCAGCACCGTCACCATCAATGCGGCGATCAATGATTTCACCGTCACGCTGAATGCGCCGGTCACGAGTTCGGGGTCAACAACCGTGACTCTGCCAAACGTGATAGGCTTGCTACCAGGAATGGCAGTTTCCGGCCTGGGTATCCCTGCTGGTACGCGCATTGAATCGGTGGATAGAAGTGGCACTAACCGGGTCACACTGACGGCTGCCACAACAGTGGCTATGCCAGTGAACACACCCCTGACTTTCAAAGGTGGTTCGGTGGGGCTGAGTAAATCGGGGGCGGGCTTGTTATTGCTCACAAATACTAACGATTACACCGGCAAAACCTATGTGAACAACGGCACTCTGAGAATCACCTCTACCGGGGCATTGGGAACCGCTCCCACCTCGTTTGTCCAAGATCAAATTCAGGTGAATGGTGCGATCTTGCAAATCGGTCACGTGGTGAGTGGCACGGTGACTCCACTGCCCAATTTCAACGTCGCCTTCAATGACGGATTTCGTGGGGTGACCATCGGATACGCGGGTGGTCGTATTGAAGTTGGCCAGTCTAATCCCGATAATGACAACGCCACATTTACTAGTGCCGTGCCGATTGTGAATTTGACCATCAGCAATCCGATCAATGCTCTAGGAGTACTAGAGTTGGCCGTGCGCGCTGGCACAGGTAATGCCGCCACTCAGTTTAATACGCTCACTCTGGGAACGTCACTCAGCACAAACACCTATGCAGCTGGTATCAGGACAGAAGCCGGATTTGAAGGACGGATCAATCTTTTGGGTAATAACACCATCGGCGGCATTTCTCAGGAAGGTGGACGGCTCTTCATTACAGGCAATAATAACTTCACCGCGCCGATTCGCTCACTGCTCGGAGACATCACGATCAACGGCACCAATACTTGGCTGGGAACGAATGAGTTTGAACAGCCAATCGATATGCAGGCCGGCACGCTCAGGCTGTCCACTCAGACAGCTCTTGGCACCGGGGGCTTGAATCTGGTGCTTGGTAGTAGTGGTGTTCTAATGCTCCAAGGTCTCTCACAGACCATTCGGCAGATCGCCAGCAGCCCGCTTTCAGTGATCTCCAATGATGAGGCGCCTAACGGTTTTGTGGGTTCCACAAATCTCATTTTCGACCTGTCCACGAATCAGACCTACAGCGGCACGATTGAGGACGGCGTCACGGTCGGGCCAAACAATGATGTGGCTCCCATCAAGCTCATCAAGACAGGTCCTGGCACCCTAACTTTAAACAATGCTGATAGCGACTTCACTGGTGGGATAGAGATTCTTGGTGGAGCACTCAACGTGACCGCCGTCTCCGCTTTGTCCAACAACTCGGCCCTGGGTAAGGTGGTGGATTTTGACCCTGCAATGCTGGTGATTGATAAAGCGGTTCTGTCTTTTGCCCCGACAGATTCGCAAACCATGGATCGCTCCTTCACGCTGGGTTCTGGCCCGAACGGTGCTGCCCTGGTGGCCAATGGGGCGACGCAGATCGACCGAGTCACCATCGGCAAAGAGTTCCGAGATCCGTTTGGTGGCAATCCGAGCATCAGCACGCCTATTGCCTTCAAAGACGCAGGTTCTCGTGTTTTGACTTTGTCCGGATCTGGCCGTGGAGACAATACCCTGCTGCTGGAACTGCGTGATAAATCCATTTCGGAAGTCAGCGGCCTCTTGAAGGCTGGGCAAGGCAACTGGGTGCTCGGCAAGGCGGCACCTTTCAGCGGCCTCACATCAATCAATGATGGCACTCTCGTCGTGACTAAAAATGATGCGTTAGGTACGGCTGGTGCCAGCACCGTGGTGGATGCGGTGAATGACACCTTCACCGGCAATCTGCCCAATGGAACTCGGCTTACCTTTCCTTTCTTCTTTGATACCACACTGCCCGGCGGGGTGCTTGCCGACACGGCATACTATGTCGTGGGCTCGAATGACGGCAGTACCTTCCAGATCGCCGCTACACTTGGCGGAGCCGCTCTGCCTATCACCACGAATGGGTCGAATGTGAAGATCGTGCCCAAGATCGACTCTTTCCGCTCCACAGTCTTTGACGACGGTGCCAATACCTTTACGGGCAATATCCCGAATGGTTCGCAGGTCAGCTTCAATACCCAGACCGTTGCAGGCGTCGCCACTCCACAGGCTCCCGCAGGGTTGCTGACAAACACGGTCTATTTTGTGAAAGAGTCCAATGGCAGCACCTTCGAGATCTCAGAGACTCTGAATGGGCCTACCTTTAATTTCGGTAGTGGAACCCCTGGTGCTCTTTATTACACGACGAATGCTACAGGAAATGCCTCTGGGGGTGTCAATCTAGCCAGCGGCATTTTGGAACTCAGGAATGTGGATTACCTGACACCTGAAACCATCATTTTTGAGGGCGGCTCTTTGGTCGTGCCAGCAGATACACAGTCGATTTGGTCAGGAAATCTCGAAGTGAATGCCACCTCGACGATCCGAGTGGGTCAGGGTGGGCAACTTCTTTTGAATGGCAACCTGCTGGGCACTGGCTTCATCGCACAGGAGGGTGAAGGCACTTTGGTCATGCGTGGGGAGATGCTGACACCGACAACCAATCTACTCAATTCGAGCCGTGAATATGCCGTGCGTGCTGGCACGCTGCTGCTCGACTATGCTCTGAACAACGGCTCAAAACTCTCTGACGTTGCCAATCTCCGGCTCGGCGGTAGTCGCCGTGGCGGCACGGTGATCCTCTCGGGTGGTTCGCATGATGAAGTCGTCGGACAAACCGTCCTCGAAGCAGGTGCCAGTAAAATTTACCGGGAAAGCGGCACTAGCACCCTAAGCCTCAACAACGTCCTTCGATCCACAGGCAGCTCTCTCTATGTGGATGTCGGACGAATCGTAAAAACGGACGTGCTAAACAACAACGGCATTCTCGGCGCTTGGGCCATCATTCGTGATGCGGTGACCAACGCTTTTTGGGTGATCCCCGGCACCAATAGCTTCACCATCCCCGTCACGGCGAATGAGAACACTGACCGTGTGAGTGCCACGACGCTGGCTTTTGGCACCCTGATTCGCTTCACCACCACAGGGACCATGCCTGGGGGACTCAACGAAAATACGAATTACTTTGTGATCAACGCGAATCCGGACGGCGTGACACTGGGTCTGACCCCAAGTGTGATCGCCACGATTGTGGATATCACGAGTCCAGGCACTGGCACCCTGACTCTGACCGCGCAGACCACCTTCACCGCCAATGCAGGATCAAACACCTTCTCCACATCGGGTGACCACCGCCTTGCCAGAGGTAGCAAGGTCCGTGTCAGCAGCTACGGCACGCTTCCTAGCGGCCTGAATGCAGGCACTGACTACTATGTCATCGACAGGGCAAATCGTAACTTCCGTCTGAGCACTGTCATTGATGGCCCTGCGATTGACATCACCTCTAGCGGCACGGGAGTGCATGTCGTCTCAACTGAGGGGGCCGAGAAACGCGTCGGCAGCGGTGCTCTGACCTTTGCCGTTAATGCCATCGCTCTTCCAGGTGTTGATGGCAATGGCAGGATCAAAGTGGCGATCCGCCCACAAGCAACCTCAGGCGTAATCACATCGGAAATTACCGGGTCGGGGACTGTTCCTGATCCTTACATTTACACCATCAAAACGACCACGGACTCGAACAACAATTCGGCTGTTTTAACCTTCGTTTCGGGCGACCCCAACAATCCAGCCGTCGGCAGCGGAAAACTCATTCTTGCCGAATCCTCAGCTGGAGGTAGTTCTGACGCCGATCTCGTCGCTGATACAGGTTCATACGGAGCACCGACTTTTCTCGCTAACGGCAGCAGTGACAACGGCAGCAATGAGCTGGACTGGGCTAGAAACGAAGGTGCCGCAGACGGACTTATCATGCCCACTGGCTCTTATCTCAATGCCTGGGGTCCCGGTGGACTCAGCAACACGAGTGTGACCTCAAATATCACGGTGGCCAATCGAGACACCTTCTCTCTTCGCTTCGCCACGCAGAATGCTTCCACGGTCACGCTATCTGGCGTGAACGCCATTCGCAGCGGCGGTATTTTGATTTCCCCTACGGTTGGGGCCAATGATTCGTCCATTCTCGGGACAGGTTCCTTGACCATGAGGGGTGAAGGTAATCTGCAAAACTTCCTCATCCATCAATACAATGAGCTAGGTTCCCTCGTCATTGGCTCCAAGATCACCAATCGTTCGGCGGCAATCCGCACGGGGAGGCTGACGGGTGCTGATCGCCGCGTGGTGGCAGGGCTTTCTGCTACCAACGATCTTTCGGTGGGCATGGTCGTTTCCGGGGCTGGAATTACTAATGGCACGGTCATCTCCAGCATCGATCCAGATGGTCACACGGTCTTCTTGAGCCAAGACCATGGTTACAACGGTGCACGCCCGACTTTGACCTTCACCAGTGGCCCGACGACCGTCACACGCACGGGCACACTCAGTGATGGCTACAGGCGCCGTGTCGTCGGAGTGACTGTTCCTGCAGTGGGGGTTACTCCGAGCACGATTTCGACCAGTGATCTCTACATTGGCATGCCTATCTCGGGACCAGGC
>JBEBGU010000327.1:0-5310 GCA_040081325.1 Prosthecobacter sp. | reverse complement strand
GACCTGTGTTTGAACAACGCCAGTGGAACTACGATGCTGCGGGCAACTGGCTCTCTACCGGAGACGGCACCACTCTTTCCATGCGCACGCAGGATCTCTATCTGAACAAGCTGACCCGCATCGGCGGTGCAGGCCGCATGTTGCTGGAGGGACACGTCAACGAGTTTGCCACCGTGATCGTCGATATTTATCAGGGGCAGCATGACAGGCAGGCTGTGTTGATGAGTGATCCAGCCGGGGGCTATCTCTTCCGGGTCGAGGTGGATCTCAAGCAGGGGACCAATTTTATCACGCTGATCGCCCAGGACTTGGACGGGGAGCAGACGACGCGGCAGTACTCCTACAGTGCCGCCGGACTGAGCCGGGGCTTCTCCAACTCATCAACGCATCTCAGCAGCGATTATGACGCCAGCTATGCCACGGTGCGGCAGTTTGAGTATGATGCGAAGAACCGGCTCAAGACGGTGACGGTGAGCGGCACGACCTGGGAGTGGGACTACGACTACCAGGACCGGCGGGTGAAAGAGTTTCAATATGCCGCAGGCAGTGCCAAGCCCGCCTATCCGGCCAAGTTGTTCATCTGGGACGGAACGGAAATGGTTCAGGAGCGCATCGTGGCGAGTTCTCCTGGCGTGACGATTGCTCAAAACTACGCCGCAGGAGGCACGGTGAGCCGGACGCACTTATATGGAGGATTTGTGGACGGGACCAAGAATTACCAGACCACGACCGACCATCTCGGCAACGTGCGTGAAGTGATCGCCGCGAACGCGGCGGCAGGAACGCTCGGCAGCGTGGTGGCGCGCTACGACTACAGCGCCTACCAGAAGCCGGTGAAAGTCAGCGGCACGACGGTGAACGCGAGCCTGCTGATCAACAGCCGCTACTACCACCACGAAGCCAGCGGCCTGGAACTGGCGCTGTATCGTGCGTATGACCCGGAATTGGGGAGGTGGATCAGTGAAGACCCGATTGGGGAACGAGGAGGCATCAATCTCTATGGGTATGTGGGTAACTCGCCGCTAATGATATATGATCCATTGGGGTTGGCCGAATGGTATAATCCAGGGTCATGGGATTGGGGAAAAATTGGCTCAGGTGTCAAAGGCAAGATTGGCCTAGGTTTAGGACTACAAGCGAAAGGTAAACTGGGACCGCTTAAAGCTGAGGCAGGAGCAAAATGCACAATAACGGGTTGGGGTAATATGGCCGGAGATAGTGGCACAGCCGTCGACGCGAAAGTAGGCGCACAAGTAAAACTTGGCACTTATGCGATAGGTCTTCACGCACAAGGAACCACAGTAACTGGAACTACTGGTGGCGGGGTGGTTATTGGAGAGAGCAAAAGCTCCGTAGTTCCCGGGTTCAAAAAGAGCACTGACCCTTCGCCCAATATAGACAAGGCTGGATACGGAACAAATAGCAATTGTGACATTAGCTTTGAGACAACTCTTGGTGTTGTGGAAGGTGGAGGCACAATTAATTTGAAAAATCTATGGGAGGGGATTGGCTCTCCAAATCCATTTCAATGGCCTTTTTGATAATTCAAAAGTACTAACAATGAAAACTACTTTGCCTGCATTTCATATCGCCTTTGTCAGCCTAATGCTGATGCTAATGTTTCTGGTGCTAGCTAACCTCTTTGAAAATATGATTACAGAGAACGTTTTGTTGTCTTGGATGACTGTTGTGTCCTGGGTTCTTGTTTCGGTGCATTTTGTTGCTGCCGCGATTTTAACCTACAATTGCTGCGTCGAAGTATCACGTTCTCAGTTTTCTTTCTTGAAGCGGTTTATTTTAATTTTTTTCACGGTATGTGGGTATCCACTTGTCGGTTTAATCTGGGGATACTTTATGAAAAGATCAGAGAATAGGGCAAGCAGGCCGTGCTGATGAGTGATCCAGCCGGGGGCTACCACTTCCGGGTCGAGGTGGATCTCAAGCAGGGGAACAATTTCATCACGCTCATCGCCCAGGATCTGGACGGGGAGCAGACGACGCGGCAGGGAACGGGGTCAGTGTGCAACTGCTTGACAAAAGTTTGGCATCCGTCATTCTCATCACCGGGAGTTGGGGCTGGACGTTGTGATTGAGCGGCAAGCTCAGCGACTTTTTTTGCGGGTTGTCCTCACTCCTTGGGCCATAGCTTCAAGCAGCCGTTGCCACTTGGCAAACATAGCCTAGCCTCGCAGCCCATGTTGAAAGTCCGCAAAGCTGTCATCCCTGCCGCCGGTTACGGCACACGCTTCCTCCCCATTTCCAAGGCTGTGCCAAAAGAGATGCTGCCGCTGGTGGACAAGCCGGTCATTCAATACGTGGTGGAGGAGGCCGTGGCTTCTGGCATCACGGACATCCTTATCGTGATCAGCCGTAGCAAGCGTGCGATTGAGGAGCACTTTCATCCTGCCTTCGATTTGGAATCTGAGCTGGAAGCTAAGGGTCGTGATGAAGATCTCACGGCACTCCGCCAAATGCAGAGCCTGGCGCGCATTCACTTTATTTGGCAACCGAAGATGGGCGGTCTGGGTGATGCGATACTCTATGCTCGTGATCACGTGGGTAATGAACCCTTTGCCGTATTGCTCGGTGACACGGTGGTGACGACGACGGATGAATCACGGCCCGTGACGCGCCAGCTTGCCGATGTGGTGGAACTGCATGGAGGCTCGGCTGTAGCGCTGCAGGAGGTGCCATTGGAAAAAGTCAGCCGCTACGGTATTCTCGGTGGCGACGAGGTTTCACCTGGCCTGATTCGTGCAGCTCAATTTGTCGAGAAACCGAAACCCGAAGTCACGCCATCGCGGTTCGCTGTCAGCGCGCGCTATGTTTTATCTGCAAGCATCTTCGCTCATCTCGAAAAGACTCCAAAAGGAAAGGGCGGTGAGCTTCAACTCACTGATGCCATGGCCTCTCTCATGAAGGAAGAGGCGCTACATGGACTGCGCTTTGAAGGTCAACGTCACGACATCGGAAATAAGCTCGATTTCATCAAAGCCAACTTGCACTTCGGGCTGCAACGCGATGACATCGGTCCGGCTCTACGTGAGTATGTGCAGCAGCTCGCACGCTAATCACGGAGCTTGTCGCCCGAATTTACGCTCCAGTTCATTGAGAGACATTTGAATCAAAGTCGGGCGTCCGTGAGGGCAGCAGTAGGGCATTTCGCAGGCGAAGAGATCTTCCAGCAACGCTTGGATCTCGGGTATCGAAAGCTTGTCATTCGCTTTCACTGAATGGCGACACACGGTGGTGGCGATCATATCCTCGCCAAGACGCAGTGATGAGCTTTTGGAGCTGAGACTTTGTAGTTCTTCAATGACCTGATCTAGCCAAGCGAGTGGATCATCTGTCTTCAAAAAAGTAGGCAGCGCCTCGATTTTGAAGGTGTTCGTTCCGAATGGCTCAGCTTCAATGCCGAGACGCGCTAACGAGTCGAGATGGCGCTTGATGATATCACCATCACGAGGGCTTGTTTGTAGCATCAGCGGCATCAGGAGGCGCTGGGAAGGAACACCACCCTGCTCCATAGCTTTGCGCATCTTTTCAAAATTCACCCGCTCATGCGCTGCGTGCTGGTCCATGAGAACAAGCCCATCAGTATTCTCCAACAGCACATAAAGCCGATGCAGCACCCCAATGATGCGGAAGACAGGCATGGTAGGTTTTTCAGGAGCATTTACCGGAGTCTTCTCGATTGGCGGCTGTCGAGGGCTATCTATTTTCGTGTCAAAAGGCTTCTCGGGAGGGGGGATCGTTGGTCTTGAACTGGCTTCGTGTTCTGGCTGGCGTGAGATCGCGATTGAGGAGCTGTGAACGGTTGATGGCAGAGCAAACGACTGCTGCTGAGGCGGAATAATCGTCGGTGTGATCATTCGTGTGGATGCCGAGCGCCCTTCTGGAAGTTTGTTGGCATTCTCTAGTGCCTGCCTAACTGCTTTTGCGACTGCATCACGCACAGCGAATCCATCATGGAAGCGCACCTCTTTCTTGGCCGGATGGACATTGATATCGAAGGCCTCAGCATTCATTTCGAGGAAGAGAAAAGTCACTGGGTACTGCCCCTTCATCAGTGTGGTATGAAAGCCTTCACGAAGTCCATAGTTGATGGGCTGACTTTCGATCGGACGACCATTCAAAAAGGTGATCTGCTGCTGCCTGCTAGAACGACTCAGCCCTGGTCCGCCGATGAATCCCCACACGCTGATGCCTTGTGACTCCATGCGTTCGACTTTGATGAGCCTATTTGCCAATTCATCACCCGCCAATCCACGAATCCGTTCCAGTGTCTCCTGCGTTCCTGGCAGATGGAAAGCGACGCCGCCATCACGAACGAGGGTGAAAGTTACATGGGGATTTGCAATCGCATGGGTGCGGAACTGCTGTTCGATGTGAGCATACTCAGTGGCCTCTGTGCGTAAAAATTTACGGCGGGCAGGCACGTTGAAAAACAATGATCGAACCTCGATGACAGTGCCTACAGTTCCGCCATGATCTTTGACTCCAGAGAGCTTGCCGCCCATGATTTCAACCTCAGTTCCACTCAGCGATTCCTGTTGTCGCGTTGCGAGTCGAAAACGGGACACACTAGCGATGCTAGGAAGTGCTTCACCACGAAACCCGAATGTCGCGATCGATGCTAAATCCTCCTTGGTCCGTATCTTGCTAGTAGCGTGGCGTTCAATGCACAATAAAGCATCCTCACGATCCATTCCGACTCCATCATCCGTGATGCGAATCATCGCCGTGCCGCCACGCTGCACTTCCACCGAGATATGTGTGGCTCCAGCATCCAGGCTATTTTCCATCAATTCACGGATGACAGCCGCTGGTCTCTCCACGACTTCCCCGGCTGCCACTTGGCTGGCGAGCGCGTCAGAGAGAATGCGGATTTTCGACATGAGGTGTAATAAATGAAAGAGATGAGCGCGTAATCCTTGCATGTGATGTGCGCCTGTGAAAAGAGCGGTCATCACATTTTCACAAAACATCCTTCGATGATCTCTCTGACTGACAGTGCCTCCATTCATCTCCAGCTACTGCTGCGGGAGAAAAATGCTGGTGATGGCTACGGACTCCGAGTTTTGGTTGAAAAAGGTGGCTGTGCAGGCTGGCAGTACACCATGAAAATTGATCAGGCTACGGCGGTTGACTCGGTGTTCACTCACGATGGAGTCTCTCTCATTGTAGATCCCCAGAGCCTAGAGTTTCTCGATCATAGCCAAATCGATTACGTTGAAGCTCTCAACGATTCCGGCTTTCGGGTAGAAAATCCAAATGCCGCTAGAAACTGTGGTTGTGGTACTTCATTTG
>JBEBGU010000326.1:0-5311 GCA_040081325.1 Prosthecobacter sp. | reverse complement strand
CCTTCATCCTTCATCCTTCATCCTTCATCCTTCATCCTTCATCCTTCATCCTTCATCCTTCATCCTTCATCCTTCATCCTTCATCCTTCATCCTTCATCACTCATCACTCATCACTCATCACTCATCACTCATCACTCAGAAAAGCATGACAGTCCAAATCAACACGACCGACTCCTGCCTCCCTCTCAACTCCGCCGGATGAGGAAGATGACACGTTTCAGGCCGGAGTGTTCCTCCACGGCACGCTCGATGGGGTGGCCGAGGAGGCGCTCGATGACGTCGCTCTCGATCTCGGTGAGGACGGTGTATTTCTCCATGAGGTCGGCCAGTGGCTGGTGGTAGTCCACGAGTCGGAGGGTGCCTGCGCCGCCGGTTTCGACCATGCACATGTGGCCGTCGGCGGTGCGCAGACGAGCTAGCATGAGGGCTTTGTTTTCGAGGGTGGTTTCTTTATCCAGCTTCAGGGCCCAGTGCTCAGCCTTTCCCTGAAACCAGGTGTGCAACAGCTTCTCTGGCGCGGTGAGGCCGAAGATGCGCTCGGCATGGGCCAGGATCTCCAGCATCATGGCTGCGGTGACGGTGGGGAAGAGCGGATCAAGCTTGCTGGTCAGGCGATACAGCTTCTCGGGGCGGCCATGCGGTAAGGCTCGGCGAAAGGTGTCCAGGTAGCCTTTCTTCTCTAGCTCGGCGCAGTGCTGCTTCACGCCCATGTAACTCATCTTCATCAGCGCCGCCAGCTCACGCACGGTCATGCCGGGCGAGTGCTTCAAGTGGTCGATGATGTCCACCACCGGAGTGTGAAAGAGGCTGCGGAGAATCTTCAGAGCCATGACTGCTTACTTGAGCTCAAGGTTCATCCACTTTGGCAAATACACCTGCAAGGCGCTAACCAATGACTCGGCGAAGCGCTGACGATTTTCTGAAGTGTCGCGCAGGCGGATGCGATTGGCCTCGATCTGCAGTCCGGCGATTTTCAAATCAGCAACCACATGCCTAGCCACGGTGTAGCCACCGCGAAAGTACGGCTCCGTGGGCACTGGCATACGCGGACTGGGGGTGGCCAGGAAGCCGCGCTCCTCCAGCAGCGCGCCCAAACTCTGTGGGCCGAGGATCAGGTCTGTGTAGGGCCTGTCGGGGTGCAATTGGGTGATGAGCTTCAAGCTACCCGTGGCGATGAATTCGGGACCATTCAGTTCAGCGGCGGTTTGGGCATAACTGGAAGTGCTGTGCATGTAGCCCAGCTCGACGCGCACATCTTTATGACTCTGCCCATGCAGGTCGATGAAGAATGCCCGACCATGCCGAGCCACGGCGGCTTTGAGCGCCTGGTCGATGAATGCGTGATACTCGGCCCATACTTTTTCAGCGGTCTTGTCCCCCTGAGCGGCTTCGACGATTTCGCGGTTCGGGTCCAGCTTGCTGCGGTGCAGATGACTGATGATGAGATGCGTTTGCTTGCCTGTCTGCTTTTGGATCTCAGCAGCGATGCGGCGCGCTAGATCTTGAGTGTTGGCATCAGCGTCGCGCACACCTGAGGTTCGATTGGCCACGGATTCCGGTTTCAATGCCCCGCCGTGAGGTGATGAGATGACCAGCGGCAGCTCGCCGGGGACATACTCGGTGTAGTGATCGCTGCCAAAGACAGGCTCACCTACTTTCAGATCAGCCGAGAAAGAGTAGCCCGCGAAAGCGAGGCAGGAAACGAGGAGGAAGCGGATCATGCGAATGAGTGAATTAGGGCAGGTGCCAGGACCCACGCAGGTAATCATAATCTGCCTGCGGTAAAAGCACATAATGCGGAGAAGCCTGCGGATCGAGCCAGCGGATCATCTGCTCCAGGTTCTCCACCGCCATGGTGGTGCAGCCCGCGCTCGGTTTGGTAGGGCCACGCCGCACATGGAAAAAGATGGCACTGCCATAGCCGGGTGCCGCAGGCTTTTGATTATGCCGGATCTCCAGCATCCATTTATAGGCGGCATCTCCGAGCCGCATCTTTTGCTTCTCGAACCACGGCGGAACATTGCGCGGATCAATGCGGACATGCTGATTGTAGTATGGGTTCTGCGGATCGTCCACATACGCATCGAGAGCGCCGACTCGTAGATACGGCCAACGCGCGCCGGAAGGTGCCGTGGCCGCATAACCAAAGAGAGTGCCGAGCTGAAAGACGCCCGCTGGAGCGCGCCAGTCCTTCTCCACTTTGGCCGGCACGCCATTCTGCGGCGGATTGAAGACTCCCCTGCCCCAGGCCAAGCCGCTGCGCCCGAGCATCACCGGGAAAGGCTTGGCAAAGACGGGCTGCCAGGGCTCGCGTGCCGAGCTGCGCTGATAGGCCTGAAGCATGGCGGTATTTGAATTCCAGGTCGCGGCACGCGAGACGATCACCTGGCGCACATGGCTACCGAGCTGGGCCTGCGCTTTGACCGAAATGAAGGCCGATATTCCGAGCGCGAATAATAGAACTCGGCAGGTCTTGGGGAGAGTGGAAAAGGTCATGGTCGTTATTTTGTCATCACATTGTAGGCACACGAAAAAGAATTTTACCCAGAGGGGCAAGTTTTGGGATTGCCCGACCCTACCGCTGCCGAATATAACCATTAAATCAACCCTGTCGGGACAACGATTGGCTTCAGGTTTTGGGGGTTTTCTTCCTGAGCGCCGATTTCCGACAGGGTTGTGTTGTTTTGCGGGGACTTCCCTCTTGCTTCGACATCGGCACACGCTATCCCAGCCCGCCCGCGTGTCCCTCATCTTCCCTTTCTCACAGCTCTGGTCCCAAGTGCGCCGCAAGTCGTGGATGTGGCTCTTCAAGCGCCAAGACATCGAGCTGGCCGTGAAGTGGCAAAAGGCACACACGCAGGTCGCCAAAGCCATCATCATCAGCACCAGTGAGGTGGAGATCCTGGGTGAAGTCGGGCGCAATAATCAGACCTACAACGAGACGCGGCTGCGGCTGCGACTCGCCGACAATGGGGACCTGCATCTCACCACGGAATGCACCTGCCACTCGCGCTCCCTTTGTGATCACGCCGCCGCGCTGATGATGGTCTTTGATCAGGAAAGCGAGCGTGCAGTGATCGAAAAAATCGCCCGCCCAGGCATGGCCACGGTGAGTGAAGACGGCATCAGCGGCACGGCCACTGGCGAAGAAAAATCACTGCCAATCGAAAACGATCAACTGCGCCCACGGCTGCACCTGCGGCGCATCAACATCGAGCGCCCGCATCTCAAGGCCGGACGCAGCGCCCTACTCAATAGCAACCTGAGCATCGGCATCGTCGAGCCTACCGTGAGCTATGCAGGCTGCCCGCAGAGCTTTCAGATGCTCGGTCGCGGCACTGGCGCGCGCTGGACAGATGACGCCGGGCTGCAGCGCTCACTCACGCGCAATCTGCGCATGGAGCGGCTCATGGTGGCCGATCTCATGCAAGCCGGGCTGCTGCCGCTCATGCAGTCCATGCCAGAAGTACGGGCGAAGGAAAGTGTGCATGTTCTCATGACCGCGCCAGAAGCTAGGCAGGCAGTTTTTTGGTCCCAGTTCATCCGTGATCATGTCCCGAGTCTGCGCGCCGACGGCTGGGAGATCGAGATCAGCGATGACTTCGGCTACGCCATCCACGAGGCCGCAGAAGACGCCTGGTTCACCGATCTGGAAAGCGATGCAGCAGGGCGCGACAGCTTCTCACTCGATCTCGGCATCGAGATCGAAGGCCAGCGCATCTCTCTCGTGCCGCTACTCGTCGATTGCATTGATCAGGGTCTCACGCCTGCTGTGCTGGAGCAGAATCTAGATCAGCAGTTCCTCCTCTCCCTACCCGGTGCAGGCAATCCCGTGCTCTCGGTCCCGGCACGGCGACTGCTCGTGCTGCTGCGTTTTCTCGACGAGCTACTGACCACCCGGCCTACCCGAAAGGATGGCAAGCTGCATCTCGATAAGCTCCGCGCCGCTCAACTCAGCAGCACGCTCGATGGCCTGCCGATTCGTGCGCCCGCTGAGCTGGCGGTGTTGCAGCAGCGGCTCGCTGGATTCAAAGAACTGTCTCTGGTGGAGCCACCCGCTGGACTGAAAGCTGATCTCCGCCCGTATCAACGCGAGGGCCTTTCCTGGCTGCAATTCCTGCGTGAGTTTGGCCTGCACGGCATTTTGGCGGATGACATGGGCTTGGGTAAAACCGTGCAGACGCTCGCCCATCTGCTCACTGAAAAAGACGCTGGGCGCATGGACCGCCCATCGCTCATTCTTGCCCCGACTTCGGTGCTGAGAAACTGGGCGCGCGAGGCCGCGAAATTCACGCCGGCTTTGAACGTGCTGCTCCTGCATGGCGATGACCGCCACACCGACTTCCGCCGCATCGCCAAGTACGATCTCGTCATCACCTCCTACCCGCTCATCGTGCGTGATGCCGACAAACTCCAGCCCATCGACTGGCACATCGTCGCGCTCGATGAAGCCCAGAACATCAAGAACCCCAAGAGCAAAGCCGCGCAGGTGTGCAGCAGCCTGAAGGCGCGGCAGCGCCTCTGCCTCACCGGCACGCCGATGGAAAATCATCTCGGCGAGCTGTGGAGTCTCTACCATTTCCTCATGCCCGGCCTGCTCGGCGATGCCGAGAGCTTCCGCGCCTATTACCGCACGCCGATCGAGCGCGATGCCGACACCGAACGTCAGCAACAGCTCAGTGCGCGCCTTCAGCCGCTGCTTTTACGCCGAACCAAAAGTGCCGTCGCCAAAGACCTGCCGCCGAAGACTGAGATCCTGCACAGCATCGAACTCGACAAAGCCCAGACCGACCTCTACGAAACCATACGCGCCGCCGTGGATCAGCGCGTGCGTGACGCCATCAGCAATCAGGGTCTGGAGCGCAGCCAGATCATCGTGCTCGATGCATTACTAAAACTCCGTCAGGTCTGCTGCCATCCACAGCTCCTGAAGATCGACACTGCGAAGAAGATCGAGACCTCTGCCAAGACGGCCTACCTCATGGAGGATCTGCTGCCTGAGCTGATCGACGAAGGCCACCGCGTGCTCATCTTTAGCCAGTTCACCGAGATGCTCGGCATCATCGAAGAAGAGCTGCACAAGGCCAGCATCCGCTTCGTCAAACTCACTGGCCAGACGAAGGACCGCGAAACGCCCATGCAGCAGTTTCAAAAAGGTGAGGTGCCCGTCTTCCTCATCAGTCTCAAGGCGGGCGGCTCCGGGCTTAACCTCACCACCGCCGACACCGTCATCCACTACGACCCGTGGTGGAACCCCGCCGCCGAAGCCCAGGCCAGCGACCGCGCGCACCGCATCGGCCAGACCAAGCC
>JBEBGU010000325.1:0-5316 GCA_040081325.1 Prosthecobacter sp. | reverse complement strand
GCATTCCAGCCAGGGCTAGCTGCGCGTTGCCCTGCGCGCGATTGTCTGTGGCTCACGAAGAAGACAGCACGAACCTTGACCATAATTGTGTAATCGGACATGCCGGACATGTACGCGCCGCCCGCAATGCACGTGCCCATCACCACGCATACGGTGGGAATTTTGGCTTCGCTCAGCCGCGCCAAGGTGAGCTGGACAGCTTCCTCACAACGTGAATTCGCCGCACCATCCGGCTTTGACGACTACCACTTCGGCGATGCCCCGCGCTGGTCGCACTATGGCAAAGATCGTGATTCCGACGGCTACTACGATGACCACAATGATGAAACCGAAGGCGAGTGGTGGGTGAATGGCGATCTCGCTCTCAATGACGACGGCACCGCTGTGTTGGAGATGCCCATGCCTCCGCCTGACCGCGCCGCGCTACCGCAGCAGGTTCGTGTGAGCGCTGAAGTCACCGACATCAATCAGCAGACCATCAGCTCCGCCACAGAGTTCGAGGTGCCGGGCGCTGACTTCGTCATTGGCCTCAAAGAACCTCAGTTCTTCAGCACGGCAGGCAAAGACACGACGCTGGAAGTCGTCGGCATTGATTCCAAAGGCAAACCAGCGGCAGGTGCCGTGCATGTCGATCTGAAGATCGAACGCCAGGAATATCACACGCTCAAAATCGCCACCGCTGGTGGTGGATCGACGACGAAGGATCAGGTCATCCTGCGTGAAGAGTTGAAGCAATCACTCGATCTCAAAGCTGTCACTGCTGGTAGCGCACCGAGTGCATCGGTTGTCTTCAAGCCTGCACGCGGCGGCGTGTATTTCGTCACCGCAGAAGCTACGGACGCTAAGGGTAAGAAGGTGCTCTCACGTCTGCCAGTTTACGTCATCGGCGGCGATGAATTCCCGTGGGCCATGGAAGACGGCGCGCGCATCATTCTCCAGCCTGAAAAGAAGACGCTGAAGCCCGGCGAAGAAGCCGTGATCGTGGTGAAGACACCGATCTCTGGCACCGCACTGGTCAGTGTGGAGCGCAACAAAGTGCATCGTCATTTTATCCAGCAGCTTTCCCCTGAGAACCCCGTGATCCGCGTGCCAGTGCAGGAAGCTGAAGCGCCGAATGTGTTTGTCTCCGTCATCCTCGTGCGTGGCAGTGATGCCAGTCCGAAGAAGGACAAGATGCCCGAATACAAAGTCGGCTACTGCCAGCTCGAAGTGGAATCCCATGCCAAGGAACTGACCGTCACGATCAATTCCTCCAAGCCAGAAGTGAAGCCCGCCGAGTCCTTCGCCGTCGCAGCTACGATCACGGATTACAAAGGCAAGGCCGTCGCTGGCAGCGAGGTCACGCTCTATGCGGTGGATGAAGGCGTGCTCAGCCTGATGGATCACAAGACTCCGAACCCGAGCGAGTTCTTCCACGCGCCGATGCCGCTGGCGATCAACAACTACACTTCCTTCGATGATCTGCTGCCTGAAGAGTTTGCCGTGCGTGAGCGTGGCAACAAAGGTTTTGTTATTGGTGGTGGCGGCGATGAAAACGATGCGCCGCTCACCTTGCGGAAAAACTTCACCGCCACGCCGCTCTGGCTGGCCACCGCCATGACGGATGCCGAGGGCAAGATTACCACGACCATCACCGCCCCGGACAATCTCACGCGCTATCGGCTCATGGCAGTCGCTGTCAGTGGCGCGGATCTCTTTGGCAGCGGCGAATCCGCCTTCACCATCAACAAGCCGCTCATGATCGAGCCTGTGGTGCCGCGCTTTGCCCGTCTTGGTGATGAGACGCTGCTGAAAGCTGTGCTGCACAACACCACACCGAATGCAGGCGAGGTCGAAGTCACACTCGAACTCGATGCCACTGCCGATTTCATCCGTGAGCAGCGCTTCTTCATTCCGGCTTCGATCAAGCCTCCTGAAGACCCGAAGGTCTGGAAACAAAAGGTCAGCTTGAAGGCCAATGAAACTGCCGCCGTGGCCTATCCCGTTGTGTTTGCGAAGCTCGGCACTGCCAAGTGGAAGTGGAGCGCCCGCACCGTCACCTGGAGCGGCCCGGCTCTGAATGATGGCACTGAGTCCGCCTTGGAAGTCACGCATCCTGTGCCTGAATTCCGCGAAGTTCGTTATGCCCGCCTCGGTGGCGATCCAATCGACAACCTCGCCGCCGGTGTGAACCCGACCTTACTTGAAGGTGAAGGCACCATGTCCGTCGGCGTCAGCACCTCCCGACTCTATGAGGCGCGCGATGCCTTGGAGTACATCCTTGAGTATCCTTATGGCTGCGTTGAACAAAGCACCTCAGCCACCATCCCATGGCTCGCGCTCGGTGGTTATCAGACGCTTTTCCCTGAGTTGCTGAGCGCCGACAAAACAAAGGCCGCTGTGCAAAAGGGCGTGGATCGCCTGCTCACCATGACCACGGATGAAGGCGGCTTATCCTACTGGCCCGGCGGTACCGAGAGCAGCTACTGGGGCAGCGCCTATGGCGGATTCATGCTCATGCGTGCCCGCGATGCCGGAGCCAATGTGCCACCGGAAGTCATCGACAAACTCCTCGCCTACCTCTCGAAGAAGCTTCGTGGCTTGGAAGAAGAAAAGGACCTCTACAACATCACCGACAGCGCCATGGCGCTCTACACTTTAGCAAAGGGCAAGAAGCCCGAACCCGCCTACCAAAACTTGCTTCATGCCAAGCGCGACCGCCTGCCTGAAGCCGCCCGCCTTTACACCGCGCTCGCCATGTGCCTGAGCGCCACGCCCGATCAGCAGATCCAGGAGATGCTCGGCTGGAAGCCCCCTGCCCCGCCAGAAACGGAGAAAAAAGTCGCAAGCAAATCCAAGTCGAAGAAGTCCACCAAGTCCGTCGCCAAAGCTAAGCCAACACCACCCGCACCTGTCTGGTCACATTGGGCCGGCAATGGCGCGAACAAAGGTCTGCGTCTCATCGCTTACACCCATCTTGGCCTAACTCAGAGTGCTGAAGAGTTGGCAAAGAGCATTCTGCAATCCCGCAATGGTCGTGGCGAATGGGGCAACACCTTTGCCAATGCCTGGACCCTCACCGGTCTCGCCGCCTATGAGCGCAGCTTGAAGAAAACATCTGAGCCACTCGTCGCCCAGGTGCTTTGGGACGCGCAGAAAGCCGAACTGAACGTCCCTGCTCATCCGGGCAGCGCCAAGGTGTCCTTTGATCTCAATGCCGCGCTCTCTGCCGCGCCGCTCAAGATCGAGCTTCCTGCAGGACGCGAAGCCTTCTCCCGCCTCGAAGCTCAGAGCTTCCCGCAGGACCGAGAGTTCAAAGGTGAGAACAAAGGCTACGGCATCGAACGCCAATATGAAAAACTCCTGCCCGATGGCTCCACGGCTGAAGCCAATGATCTGCGTGTTGGCGACATGGTCGTCATCTCCTTGAACATCGAGATCGGCGGTGGTGATCGCTACCTCGCCATCAATGATCCCCTGCCCAGCGTGCTGGAAGCCATCAACCCCGAGTTCGGCACTCAGAACGAACGCGAAGGCGATCAACTCCCTGAAGGCATCGAAGCCTGGTTCTGCGATCACCGCGAAGTCCGCTCCGATCGCGCCCTCTTCTTCACCGACTACGCCCCGCAGAAAGGCAAATTCCAGCTCCGCTATCTAGCGAGAGTCATCGCCGAAGGCGACACCATCGCCCCACCCGCGCGCATCGAAGCCATGTACCAGCCCGACAAATACGGCCTCACCCCGACTCAGCATCTGCGCACCTTGCCTAGTGGCGGCGGACAAGTGGCGGGGAAGTGATCCAAAAGCGATATCAGCCGCGCACGAGTGTCACGATCACGGCTTTCTGGGCGTGGAGGCGGTTTTCGGCTTGATCGAAAATGACGGAGGCCTGTGCTTCGAGCACTTCTTCGGTGATCTCTTTGCCACGATAGGCGGGCAGGCAGTGCATGACGATGGCGTTCGGTTTCGCGCACTTGAGCAGCTCAGCATTGATCTGCCATGGCTTCAGAGTTTCGATCCGGCCAGCGGCTTCATCCTCTTTGCCCATGCTGACCCAGACATCGGTGTAAATGGCGTCGATACCCTCGACGGCGGCTTTGGGATCATCGGTGACAGTCACGGTCTTGCCTGGCACGCGGGCCATGAAGTCAGCCGCAGGCTGGAACTCTTTCGGAGCGCCTATCACAAGCTCAAAACCCAGACGTGCGCTGGCCCAGATCCAGGAGCGGGCCACATTGCAGTCGCCATCTCCGAGGAAGCAGATGCGCTTGCCTTTCCAGGTGCCTAGACGCTCGTTGATTGTCTGAAGATCAGCAAGGATCTGACACGGATGCTCATCATCCGTCAGCGCGTTGATGGTCGGTATACCGCTGTATTCAGCGAACTCGACGACATCTTGCTGAGCAAAAGTGCGGATGATTGCACCATGGATCATGCGTCCCATGACGCGTGCTGTATCCTTGATCGGCTCACCACGACCAAGCTGGATGTCGGCCCCGGAAAGAAACATGACCTGTCCGCCAAGCTCACGCACGCCGACCTCAAAACTCACGCGAGTGCGTGTCGATGATTTGGTGAAGATGAGCGCCCACTGCTGACCGTTCAGCACTTGCGGTGAGGCTTTGCGGTCCTTCTTCAACACAGAGGCGAGAGCGAGAATTTTCTCGATCTCGTCGGCATTGAGCTGTTCGATGGAAAGGAGGTGTTTCATGGGGGAACTGGTCAGAAGGATCAAGCAGCCTGGACTTGATCGAGGACAGATTTGAAGAGGCTCAAGCCTTCAGTGGCATGGGCTTCGGTGATGTTGAGAGGGGACAGCCAGCGGACGACATTGGGACCGGCAGGCGTGACCATCATGCCTGCTTTGAGCAGTTCTGCGGCCAAGTAGATGGAGGGCACCTTGCCGCCTGACTTCGCAGCGATGGCATCAGCGTTGAGTTCAAAGCCGATGAAGAGACCGCTCTGACGAATCTCTTTGATCAGTGGATGATTCCAAGCGCGTGCAGCTGTGGCAATGACAGCACCGCACGTGCGTGCATTGGTGCATAGGTTTTCATCGAGAATTGTGCGCAGCGTGGCAATGCCGACGGCGCATGCCAGCGGCGAGCCGCCATAAGTAGTGCCATGTGTTCCTGGGCCAAGAACCTTGCTTAAATCACGACGATCATTGACCCAGAATGAACCGAGCGGAAAGCCGCTGCCGATGGCCTTGGCCCAGCTGATGCCGTCGGGCTGAATCTCATCGCCAGGAATGATGCTGCGCCAACCAGCCATCTCGCCCGCACGGCCAAAGCCGACCTGCACTTCATCGAGCAGCAGAAGCAGATCGTGTTCCCG
>JBEBGU010000324.1:0-5324 GCA_040081325.1 Prosthecobacter sp. | reverse complement strand
GCTTACAAGATCAAGAACCAGGGCATCAAACACACGCTAATGGGCTGGTGCTGGAAGCCGATGGATACTTTGGTGTTGGCACAGCACGCAAAGGACATTGGTCTTGTTGGGATTGAGGGCATTGATCGGAAGTTTTACCCGGATGTGATGAAGCTCGGACTCGGCATCTCACTCGTCAGTGGTCATGGGTTTTCAAATGGGCCATGCAATCCGAAATTCCGTGATGAAGTGATCGCCAAGCTTACTGAGGGAATCGATGTCGCTGCTGAGGTGGGAGCGAAAAAAGTCATCACCTTCACTGGCATGAAATTTGAAGGCATGGACCGCGACCAAGCGATCAAAGACTGCCTGGACACATGGAAAGCGGTGCTGCCACATGCTGAGAAGAAAGGCATCACGCTGGTGCTGGAGCATCTCAATTCACGCGACAGCAGTCACCCGATGAAAGGGCACCCAGGTTACTTCGGAGATGATGTGGATTTTTGTGTGGATCTGATCAAGCAGATCGGCTCACCGAATTTCAAACTGCTATTCGACATTTATCATGTGAGCATCATGAATGGTGATGTTATCCGTCGGATGCGCCTGCACAAAGAATACATCGGCCATCTGCACACAGCAGGCAATCCAGGCCGCTGTGAGTTGGATCAGCATCAGGAGATCAATTACCCAGCAGTGATGCAGGCAGCGCTGGAGATCGGTTACCACGACTATGTGGCGCATGAATTCATACCAACCTGGGATGATCCTATCCTAGCGCTTCGCCACGCCGCGATGGTCTGTGACGTGTGATTACGCCCTGCCCCTTGCACACTGGGAGCTTTGCGCGAAACTGCGCGGTGCCAGAAACTGACCTCAATAAACCCATCGCCCGCTTTGAAGACTTGCGTGGCATCCTTCGCTACGTGCCGCAGTTCCGGCAGCGTGTTTTTGTGATCGCGATTGATGGGGCTCTCTTGCATCAGCCTGGATTTCCCAGCCTGCTTCAAGATGTCGCCGTACTGCAATCACTGAACATCGAGGTGGTTCTTGTCTTTGGCGCTCGTGCCCAAATTCGGTCATTGGCTGAAAAGCGCGGAGTGATCTTGAGCAGCGATGACGGAATGGGGCGTACGGATGCCGCAACCCTTGAGATCGCCATTGAGGCGATCTCAAGGCAGTCCAGTGAGCTCATGGCAGATCTGACCGCACTGGAGTTGCCTGTAGCGATTTCAAATGCTCTAGCCGTTCACCCGGCGGGTGTTATCGACGGAACTGATCTGGAGTTCACGGGGCGGATTGAGCGTGTGGATGAGGAAACTTTGGCGGTGCTTTTGAAAGCGGATATCATTCCTGTGCTGCCGCCGCTTGGCTATGACAGCCGAGGCACGACACTGCGGCTAAACTCCGATGCTGTGGCCATAGAGGTAGCTCTGGCGCTGCGTGCGGCGAAAGTCATCTTTGTCTCCGAAGCTGGTCTGACGAATGCGGATGGCAGTCGTCTAGCACAGCTCTCCGTGGCTGATGCCCGTGAAATCTACAAGCGCAAGGAAGCCCGGCACGACGTGAATCTGCTATCAAAGCTGCGCTACGGTGCCCTAGCCTGCCAGGAAGGTGTGCCGCGTGTTCACATTGTCGATGGCAGTCAGGACGAGGCTTTACTTGCCGAGCTTTTCAGCAACGAAGGCGTCGGTACAATGATCCACGCCGATGACTACCAGCAAATCCGCAAGGCTCGTTCTTCGGATGTTCCTGCTCTACTTTCCATCATGCAGCAGTCGATGGATGAGGCAGCCTTAGTGCCAAGAACGCGTGAGCAGATCCAGGCTCGGATCAAAGACTTCTTCGTGCTCGAAACCGACGGCAACCCCATCGGCTGCGGGGCAGTGCATTCGTATGATGAAGAAGGCGGCAAGATCGCCGAGTTGGCCTGCCTCTTTGTCCGGCGCAGTCACAAGAACCGGGGTCACGGACAACGGCTCGTGGCGTATGCCGAAGACATGGCCAGACAGCGGGGCAGTGATGTTCTCGTTGCTCTTAGCACGCAGGCTTTTCGTTTCTTTGAGGAAAAGATGGGCTTCCAGGTCGCCGACCCTTCGGCACTCCCATCGGCACGGCGTGAGAAATACGACCGCAGTGGGCGGAACTCGAAGGTGCTGATCAAGGCACTGAAATGAGAGCGTTTCCATCTCGCATGAAACACCTGCTTCTTCTGCTCATCAGTCTGCTATCCGCGGCCGCATCCGCCGCCGCCGGTCCGGCACCTGAGATCATTTCCCCTCAGGTTAAAGCCAGTGTCGAGAAGGCCACTGCTTGGCTATTAAAGCAGCAGCAGCCCGCAGGTTATTTTTCGGAGCAAAAGACAAATCAAAGCCCTCGGCGTGGTGACGTGCCGAGCCATAGCGCTGCCATGACGGCGCTGTCGATCATGGGGCTGGCCTCTGTGGGACATCTCCCTAGCAATCCAACACCTGAAGGTGCAGCGGCCGAGCGCGCGCTGAAATTCATCGTGGACAATGTGGAGCCTGATGAAAACGGCTACCTCGGCCGCAGCGATCGCAGTCGCATGTATGGTCATGGGATCATCTCACTCATGTTGACGGAAATGTTGGGCATGTCTGGCAGCGAAGTGATGGACAAAAAAGTGCGCGCGATGACGGAGCAAGCCATCAAGCTGATCATTCGTGCCCAGCAGGTGCCGAAGAGTGAGGCCAACCGTGGCGGCTGGCGCTACGAACCGTCCAGCAGCGACAGCGACATCAGCGTCAGTGTTTGGCAGCTCATGGCGCTGCGCGCAGCGAAGAACAGTGGCCTTGATGTGCCCAAAGAGGCCATCGACAACGCCATTGCCTACATTAAGCGTAGCTACCGGGCGGAGCGGGACAGCAATGGCCAACTCAAGCAGCAAGAAGCAGCCTTCAGTTACGAGCCGTATGGCGGGCGGCAGACCTTTTCGACGACTGCGGCTGGGCTGCTCTCCCTCCAGGTTTCTGGGCAGTATGATGTGCCTGAAGTGATCGGCTCGTCGAATTGGCTGCTCAAATTTCCGCCAGAGGTGAATGAACCCTGGTTCTACTACGGCTGCTATTACTATGCCCAGGGCATGTATCAGCGAGGTGGCGACCATGCGGCCACGGCGCGGCAGAAGACTGAACAAATGCTTGTCAGCGCACAGAGTGCTGAGGGTGCATGGTACCCGCGCAATGGGAATGAAAAGAGTGCTGGACCCGTTTATGCCACTTCATTAGCACTTCTGAGCCTGAGCGTGTATCACCACTTTCTACCGATCTACCAGAAGTAGGCTTCGATTTAGATTACCAGTTTTTGATCCACTTTTTACTGGCTGACTGAATGCTGCCAGTGAGACTATCCAGAGAAGTCGCCGTGAGGTTTTCCTCATCGTCTGCATAGGACCAGATGTCGTAGGTGCCCTGATTCACCGTGGTCGCATCAGGTGGCGCACCTCCTGGAATTGCACTCTGTGTCGGAGCCGATTTGACGTAGCGCAGGGGGTGTCCGAAACCATCAATGATGTAATAGAGACCGTCCGTGTTTGCCCAAAGTTCTTTGGGCATGTCTGCGAGCTTGACGTTCTTTGTCTCATTATCATCAAGATTCCCATCTGACTCGGGCACTCCGGCACTCGTAGCTCCTTTAATTTGATCGACTCCGTCCCCACTCATGGCCTGATACAAACAGGCACCACCACCAACGATATATACCTTCTGGGCGATCTCTATCGACGTGTCTGGTAGCGCTACTTCTGGGTAGCCTCCGAAGTCCTCTTTGTAGTTCTCCAATGCCGAACGCACGGCTTTAATCGTGACTTCAGATTTGCTGCGCTTTGAAAAACGGTCAGCAAAAGTGAAGCCTCCAACGACGAGCGAGAAGAGAAGAACGATGATCGTGACGACGGTGATCAACTCAATCAAAGTGAAGGCACTCCGACGTGCTTTGAGCCTGTAGAATTTCATGGTTGGGGGGGGTAAATTTCAGCACTGCGACTAGCCGCCAGCACCTTGGCTGAGGCCCTTGATCACTTCGATCAGAGGCAGGAAAAGCGCCATAACGATGGTGCCGACAACGAGAGCAAGCATGACGATCATAAGTGGCTCCAACATGGAGGTGAGGGCGGAGACGGCGTTGTCCACTTCGTCCTCGTAAACGTCGGCAATCTTGAGCAACATTTCCGGGAGCTGCCCAGTTTCCTCACCCACGTCCACCATGGAAATAACCATTGGTGGGAAGACATTACTGGACTCCAACGGAGCCACCATGGACTCACCTTCTTTGACAGCGTCATGGACTTTAATAATAGCGTCCGAAATGATCGCATTGCCGGCTGTTTCGCGGGTGATGTTAAGCGCCTGTAGGATCGGCACACCTGAGGTGACGAGAGTCCCGAGAGTGCGGGTGAAGCGGGAGATGGCTGTCTTACGCTGCACATCACCAAAGAGAGGCAGTTTGAGTTTCCAAGAATCAATCGCACGCCGACCACCGACGGTGGAGGCGAACATACGCCAACCGATGATAAAGATGATGGTGCCAGCACCCAAATAGAGAAAGTTGTCCTGCATCCAGCGACTGAAGCCGATGACCAGCTTTGTGAGGTAAGGCAGTTTGTTTTTGTCACCTAGCATGTCTTCGAAAATCTTTTCAAAGCGTGGCACAATGACGAGCATGAGGAAGACCATGATCAGCAAAGCGATGACCATGACGATGATCGGGTAGATCATGGCAGCCATGACCTTGTTCTTCAGCTTCTGCGCTTTCTCTTGGTATTCAGCCAGACGGTTGAGAACGATTTCAAGCACCCCACCGAGTTCACCCGCCTTCACCATGTTCACATAGAGCTTATTAAAGATCTTGGGGTACTGGCTCAGTGTCTCGGAGAAGGTGCTGCCGGTCTGCACGTTCTCAGCGAGCGTACTAATGGTGGACTTCATTACAGGCTGCGGCTCTTGACGCGCCAACACGGTGAGTCCACGCAGGAGGGGAAGCCCTGAATCAATGAGCGTCGCGAGCTGTCGCGTGAAAATCATGAGCGTCTTGCCCTTCACCTTAGCATTGGCACCAGCTTTGACGACTTTGCCTTTTCCTTTGGCCGAAGTCGTGGTCTTGGCGCGCTTCTTCACCGCAGCATCACCTTTCCCCTCCTGGGCTACTTGAGTGGGATAGAGTTGGCTTTGACGCAGGCTGTTGATGGCCTCGCTTTCGTTGGTGGCCTCCAGCTCACCAGCGACTTCTTGGCCATTTTGATCGAGGGCGATGTAATGAAACTTCGGCATAAGGGAATGCTACGGGTATTTTTGAGAGAGATTTTGAGATTACTTGGCAGCGGCGCT
>JBEBGU010000323.1:0-5327 GCA_040081325.1 Prosthecobacter sp. | reverse complement strand
GGTAGTCTTTGAACTGCGTGGGATCACCCGACATGGCCACGGCCTTTTGCATGGCACCCTGCATCCGGTTATAACTCAGTTGCAGCACGGGGTCGATGCCCTGCTCGCTGAAGGACTCGTTGAGATTCATCTCCTTCATGCCTTCCAGCATCGCGCTCGTGGCACCGGCGGATATTTTCACATAGGGCGGCAGGTTCGCGTCCTGGGACAGTTTCTTGAAGTCCTGGAAAATTTGCGTGTCACAGAACTCGTCCGCACTGTCGAAGCGCGCCAGCTTGGAGCCAGCGTCAGGCAGCTTCACATCAGCCACGCCTTTGGTTAGTTTGCCGCCAGAAAGCTGGTCCAGCTTCGCTAGCATCATCTCGGGCTTTTCAGCGCCGCGCGACCATTGTTCGAGAGCCTGCTGCGGACCCACGGTGAATCCATTGTGTGCGATCTGATTCCGAAATACTTCCGGATCAGGGGTGGCGCCTTCAGTGAAGGTCTCGCGTCCAGGCTCTCCGCTGCGACGCCCGAGTGCAGCGGTATAAAGAGCGGGCTGCTCGCCCACATTCACCATCGCGCCCAGTGTGAGCCGTTTCTGCATGTCTGAGATGAACTGCTCGCGTGCGGCGGCCTTGCCGTTGGCGTCGAGCACCTGATGAGCAGGATCTTTGGCCAGGTAGTCCGCCACGCCCGCCTTCAGCGCATCATGCATGAACTCGTTGGTGACCTGGATGGCTTCTCCCACCTCGCCAGCTTCATGTCCCTGGACAGTGGCGGCCATGAATGGGGTGACATCGAGAAACACATTTTTCTTGTCACTGATGCCGTCGTAGATCCGGTCGAAGTCCGCCTCACCCCAGGTCAGCACGCTGGCCTGATCCTCCAGCGCGTGCGAGCGCTTCAGTGTCTCCATGAACCGGCTGTCCGTGACTGCCTGTACATTCTTTGGATTTACTTCGAGCGAGTTCGCCAGCTGACCGTTGAGCTTTTCGGTGAAGTTCGAAAGCGTGGAACGATTGTAAACGTCTTGCTCGCCGATCTGCAATGGATTGACCTGTGAGTTGAGGATTTTTGCATCGTTGGTTGGCGTGAACTTGATCTGGTAGCCTGCCAGACGCTGGGCCAGCACCTGGCGCGTCTCCGTCTGGTCTTCTGGCAGCTCGGCGAGTGCCTGGCCCATGATCGCAGCATTCAGCCGGAAGTCGGCGAGACTGGGGTCAGTGCCGGTATCGACCTGATCAAAGTAACCGGCGGGGTCATACGTCGCTTGATTGTAGGACTGGCCGTTTTCCAGGGACTTGAAAGCATCACCCACCGACTCGTTGGCGATCTTCAGTCTGCTGAGATCGACATTCTGCACCAGCGGTGCCTGGGTTTCAGATGGTGCATCTCCACGGAAGTAGGAGCGATCAAAGGCTGCCGGGCTGGCGTAGTCATTGCGCAGTGCAGCCTCAGTGGCAAAGACACGATGCTCGTCGCTGATGCCTTCACGCTTGTCCAGATGGGCAAGCACGGCCTGCTTGCGCTGCATGGACTGGTCGATCACCTCACTGGCGGCGCGGTGGATGTCTTCAGGCTTGGCGGCTGCGCCGAGTTCGTCGATGCGATCCTGGATCTCCTGCTGCGTGCGCCGTGAGACCATCTGCTGCGGACTAACGGACAGCCCCTGGTCATTGCCCTCGTTGAATCCGCGCAGACGATCCAGCACGCCATGATCGGCGGCAGCTTTCTGCGCCATGTCAGAAAGCGGGAGAGAAACCTTCAGCGGTGAGGTGTCTGCCACGTTGTTCGGAGCCTGTCTGCCAGTGAACCGCCCGCGCAAGGCGGCGTTGTCCAGAGACGCTTGGTTTGTCTCCGCTTCAGCACCTTTTTTGAGGCCGCTCTTCTCAGGACGAACTTCTGGACCGGACGGGATGGAGGGGTTGATGAGCGGCGTCTCCACGAGGGGCGTCACATTCATCTGAGCCGCCTGAGCCTGCCTTGAATCGTGGTAGTCGTTGAGGAGCTTCGTCTGCTGCTGCCGCAGGTCACTGATGGCAGGGGTGACATCGGGCGCACCGGTTTCCCGCAAATGATCTTGCAGGGCGATGTCCATCTCGGCATTCAGGCTCTTTTGCAAAACCCCGAGATCCTGCTGAGCCTTGGTCTTGTTGTCTTCAAAGTGTTTGCGCGCATCTGACGAACCGCCGTGGCGCAGGGCGCGCAAGCTGTTGGCGACGCCGCCTTTCTCCAGCTTGGCGAGATCTTTGTCATAGCCTGCGATTTTCGCTTCTTTCTCGGCGATCTGGCGCTGTAGGTTCACCACGGCTGTGCGCATTCCGGGGTCCGTGATGCGCGCCGGAGATGACTGTAAATCATTCCGCGCATCGGCCTTGAGCTGATCCTGTGCCGTGTTGATGGCGGTGATTTGTGCTTCCAGTTCGTTCACCCGATCCAGGGTCGGTTTGATGTCAGCTTGCAGGTTGTCGGTCTCCACCGTCATCAGTTGCGGATCCTTCGTCGTGTTCGCGTCATAACCGCGCGCTCCTGAGTCGGTGAAGGCCAGCTTGGCGGCGGCCTGCACGTCGCCGCGTCCAAGTTCTCCGGTGCCTAGCCGCCCCACAAGACGCCGCGCGGTCAGTGCCGAGGTGACCACGAGATCACGATCATGACGTGCATTGAAATCTACCTCTTTCGTGCCTGCTGCAAAGCGCGCCTTTTGATTCGAACCGGCGGGTTGCTGTGCAAGCGCCTGCTTGCCCTGTTCATGCTCTTGATTGATCTCGGCCAGGCGATTGCGCGGAGCATCGCTCTGCATCGTGCGGTTCAGGGCGCTGACGCGCGCCTCATGCGCATCGAGTTCCTCATACAGTTCATCGAGTTCGCTTTCGGCTTTGACGACGTCAGGCGCTGTGGCTGGCAGTCCTGCGTCCTGGGTCAAGCTAGCTAGGCTTTGCTCCGCCGCCACGATCCTGGCGTTCAGCGGCTCGATCTCGAACTGCTCGATCAGGTGCTTCTCAAGCTGCGAGATGTTGGCTTTCGTCCGCTTGATGTCGGGGTCGGTCATGGAGGCCTGGTTTAGGGCGTCCTTGGCATTCTTCTGGTAGTTGATCGGTTCACCTGTTCCTGGTGTGAGATCGATGGTCGCGGTGATTTGCGCCAGTTGCTGCGCGCTCAGTGTGGCAAACGTGGGTTCCACCGGCAGTGGCGGCGGCGCACCCAGCGCGGCGACAGGTGCCGCCTGGAAGGCGGGTGCGGTCAGTTGATGCGGAGCTGGCAGACCTTGGGAGACTGCATTTAAGTTTGCGCGAAGCTGCTGGAAGTCGATGCCGGCCAGCCCCTGCTGCATGTTCGCCATTTCCTGTCGCGACATGAAATTGCGCTCCTGGTTCACATCCAGACCACAGCGCTCCGAGCTTTCGTGCAGTGCTTGATCGAGCTGCTGCTCATGCTGGTGCAGGTACTCGAGACCATCGAGCGAGCCCATCACCAAATTCGCGGCGAACTGTCGCTTTTCTTCCGGAGTGACGTGAAGATTAAAAGCGTCTGCCTCCTCAGGACTCAGGAAACTGTCACCCCCGGCGGGATTGAGAAACACGTTCATGGTGCCGGAGAAAGGCGTGGCCTTGGTCCCTGAGCTGTTCACCATTTGATTCATCGCCTGCTCAAAGCTCTCGGGCGACTTGGAGACATTCGTCAGAAAGGTGGCGACGCAGGCCACGGCCTTGTCGGGTGACGTGTTGCCGTATTTGTTGTTAGCGCCATTGGGCGTCGGCGCATAGTCGATCGCCACGAGCCGCCCTGACTCATTGCTGAGCATCAGGTTTGAGATGTTCTGATTGCCGGATGTGAAACTAAAATCCTTGAGATCACCACGCTGAACCGGATTCGGCCCCACATGATCATTCAGCCCGAGGGCGGGGCAGATGGAGGAAGCCTTGCCGATGTCCTGCGCCAGCGCGCCATTTTTAAACAGGGCGATCTTTTCGGCGAGATCCAGCTTGTTGAGCGGCTTGCCGTCCACACGCGGGGCGAGGTGAACGGAGTTTGTGTCATAGCTCCGACTGTCCGGGTTGAGTCCATACACATGCCCGTCGAGTGACTCGTTCGCTTTGGCAGGCAGGCTGGCCTGCAATTGGGAAAGCGCCTGATTCGCCCCAGCCTTCGAAGCAGCATCATTGTACAACACCACCGGCGTGAATTGCAGGGGCGAGTCTGGGGAGTTCAATCCGAACGCTGCCTCTGCGACACGAGCTGTCTCCAAGGCTCCTTTCCCAAGAACTTCGTGCTCGATTTTGGCCACAGCCGTGGGCGTGATGACCGCTCCACCGCTACCCTGGTCGGAAACCTTCAACTGACCTATGGGTGCGGCGGTCAGGTCCGCCAGCGTCGGGGGCTGCATGGCCGTCGGCGGCTGTGCGCGGAGCTGAGTCAGGCGCTGATTCTCCGTCTGAATCTGAGCACTGGCTTGATGGAAATGGCCCACCTTCTCAGTCAGCGCCTTCAGATCACCCACGGTGATGCGGCTGGCCCCTTCAAGGCCGCTATTTCCCCATAGTTTGGCGGCGGCGCTCTTCCCCACCTCACGCTTGAGAGCGTTCTGCACCAGAGCCATGGCGGCAGCTCGGTTTGCAGCCGCTGTCAGGGGATTGTTCAGGGTTTCCGTATGCACCTTGATCTCCGCCCTGCCGCCATTGCGCTCAGGCAGGCGAAGGTCTCGATTGAGGTGCCGCTCGAAGCCTCCTGTGTCATTCTCAATGGTCTGAGAGAGTTCGGTCAGGCTGATGCTGTCTTGTTCCTGGGCGGTGAGTGAGCGGGGCATGGGGTGCGAGTTCACCTGGAACTAGCCTGGAACGATCCCAGTGTGACGCGAACAGTCGAACATGTGTCACAGCGGAGCACATTCGGGCTATCACTCCTTGCCTCCGCTCAGGGGTGTCTTCCGTCATGTTCTCCTTTTTCAAATTCATCGTCGCCGCCAGCATCGCTACTTTTGGGATCTGGTATGTGTTTCAATATGACCGCATCAGTGAGGTCACGGGCGGCGTGGCGCTGGTCTGTGTGCTCACGGCCATGGTGCTGATCAAATGGCAGCCGGATCTCAGCAAGAAGGACTACATCGTTCAATACAAGAACCTCAAATGGCTGCCGGGTGAGTTCACTCGTCATTGGCTGATCACGGGTGATACGGGTGTGGGTAAGACGACCTCGGGCTTCAATCCACTGCTGCATCAGATCAGCATGAGCCGACCGAACTGGGGCGGCCTGATCCTCGGCGCGAAAGGTGACGAGCACTTCTTTGCTATGGAGCACGCCGCAGGTCATGGCCGGCCTGAGGCGATCTGCGTGCTGGCCGTGCGCCC
>JBEBGU010000322.1:0-5329 GCA_040081325.1 Prosthecobacter sp. | reverse complement strand
CGTCAACGCGCAATTGGTTAGTTTGAGACTGGAGATCCCAGCTCATTCCTTCAGCCTCCGTTCCACGATCTCATCTTTCTCCACACCGAGCGCCAAAGCCTTTTGGTAGTGGCGTTTGGCCAGCTCGATGCTCGGTGGTTTCTGATCCACATAGAGCAGGGCCAGATTGAAATGTGCGATGCCATACTTTGGATTCAGTTCGATGGCGCGTTGCAGCTCCGATTCGGCGGAACTGTTCCAGCCCAGATTGCGTGCCGTGATCGCTAGATAGTTGTGCGCATGGGCATCCGTCGGGTCTTCGTGGATTGCACGAGTGAACATCGACATCGCTAAATAAGTGTCGCCTTTGGCCGAGTGCAGCAGGCCGAGAGCATTCCACGATTGCACGAGGGCCGGATGGTAAAGCACCGACTTCTCAAAGCACTCGATTGCCTCCTTCACGTGACCTGATTGCTGCTCCACCGCCCCCAGATTGGCCCAGGCCAGTGCATTCTCCGGGTCTAGTTTCAGCATCTCCTGGTAGGCTGATCGTGCCGTGCCCCAGTCTTTTTTGCCAAAGGCTTCCGCCGCTTTTTTGGAAAGGATCATCGTGTCAGGCGGCAGCGTGCCACCAGGGCCGATGGGCACGCGCTGTAAAGGCGGCGTGAAGTCCTGAGCCAGGAGAGCCGATGGAAGAACCAGAGAGAAGAGGAGGAGCAAGCGAATCACAGCCCCGATTGTCAGCCAAAGAAGGCGCTGCGCCAAGTCCGGTAATCAATTCTTGAGCCTAACCAAATTGGCCCAGAAAAGTGTTTGCAAAGCGGCATGTTCGAGCGAACAGAGTTCACATGACCGGAGCACCCATCAAACTCACCGACCGCCAGCGCGAATTACTGGAATACCTGCGTCAGCACCAACGTGAACAAGGCGTCATGCCAAGCACGCGTGACATCCAGCGGCACTTCGGCTTCTCCAGCCAGACCGCCGCCATGAGCCACCTGCGTGCGCTTGAGAAAAAAGGCGTCATCCAGCGCCACCCACACAAAGCCCGCGCCGTCGTCTTCCCAGAGGATCTGGAGCGCGGTGAGATCGTGGACATCCCCGTCTATGGCAGCATCGCCGCTGGTTATGCTGAAATGCAGCAGCAGCACGCTGACAGCTCCATCACGGTCGATGCCGCCACACTCGGACTCAGCCGCAATTCCCGCGCCTTCGCCCTGAAAGTGCGTGGTGAGTCCATGATCGGTGCCAACATTTGCTCGGGTGACATCGTCATCCTCGAAGTTCGCGAACCTCGTCCGCGTGACATCGTCGCCGCCCTCATTGATGGCGAGACAACGCTCAAGCGTTACGTCGTCGAAAATGGCCGCCCCTTCCTCCACGCCGAGAACCCATCCTATCCCGATCTCATTCCCGTCCAGGAACTCGTCATCCAAGGCGTCATGCAGACTCTGATTCGCCGGGTGAATTGAGGGAGAGAGTGGAGTGTCCCTGGAGCGCGCGTATGGCGCAGCCTACTCGCCTGAGATCGGTGGGCGGAGGCGGCGGGCTCTTGGAAAGTGGTCCGCACACTCCGTGTGCGGCTTCTGCTTCCCAAACACCGCCTAGGGGACGATGCGGACTACCATAAAACCACAGCACCCCAAGGAGTGAGGCCTTCCAGGCCTCAGCCTTCAGCGTACGTTGTTCGTGCTTTAGCACGCCTTCCTCCTCTCAGTTCTTTGATCGAGGTGGTCCGCACACTCCGTGGGCGGAGTTAGAAAGGTAGGGGAGGGCTCTCCTCAGCCCGCCGGGTTCGGGCAGCACCCCAGGGACATGATGCCGTCCTCCCAGGTTCAGAGACCAGACGAAACCCGCCCACCGGGCCGATCCAGCGCCCCTTGGCCTCCGTACGCCGCCGCGCGGCCTCGATACAAAATGCCAGTGCATGCCTACAATGCCGTATTGTATCTATACAAAATGACAGCGCATTCGTACGCCGCGAAAATGTATCTATACAAAATGGCAGCGTACTCGTACGCCACGAAAATGTATCTATACAAAATGGCAGTGCATTCATGCACTGGCATTTTGTCACGCCGCTTTGACGGGGAGCACCGCCCAGGCCACCTGCCGTATTCAGCCTTTCCCGGTCCTCCTCGCTCCAAATCACCGACGCTCTTCCACACCGGCTGTCCGGGCCTACGCCTTGGGAAATTAGCGTCGCTTTCATGGGCGGCGCTTCCCACACCCCCGAAGTCCCCGCACCATCGGAATACCGATCATGATTCAGGCCGGGTTTAACGCCTCGCGCATAGCTCTGCCCCTGCCACAATCGTCAACCCAGGCCCAGCTTTCCTTGCTATCACCCATAGGAGCCGCTTGGATGCGTGCTCTGCTATATCATCCCGAACCCAAACCCTCCGCATCACCCTCATCGTCCGTGCAATAACGAGGAAGATCAAAATTTAACACCATCAATGAGCGCAGAAACGATCAGCCAAGATAGTGACACTTCCACATCCGGCGCTTTCTCTGATGGGAATGAGTTGGTGATCGCCTTTGTTGCCGCCGCAGGAGTCGACCTGAGCATTGCTGAAGAGGCTATAAAGCGCCGCCTAGGCTTGTTTGGTTATGCCATCGAAGAAGTCAAAATCACTCGAAACGTCCTCACCAAGATCGACTTGGCCGCAGCAGGGGATTTTTCCAATGACTACGAGCGCATTGATAAAATGATGGACATCGGCACAGAGGCACGGCGTCAACATGGGACGGATGTTCTCGCCAAAGGCATTGCCTGCGAAATCGCCGAACGTCGCAAAAAGACTGGGTTCACCTCCCGCACAGCTTTTCTGGTTCACTCTTTGAAGCATCCTGACGAGGTTCGGAAACTCCGCGAGCTTTACCCCAGAGGTTTTTATTTGATCGGCGTGCATGCTCATCCAGCAATGCGTCGTGCTCACCTCACCAACATCCGCCAGATGAGTGAGTCAGAGGCCAAGCTGCTCATGAATCGGGACAAAAAAGAAGACGTAAAGTTCGGTCAGCAAGTGAACGACACCTTTCACCTGTCCGATTTCTTTGTTGGCTGGGGCGGAGATGATGAGGTCGCTGTCGTTCAGACGACTTTAGGTGAATGGGCTGGTGAACCGCCCGATGGCGATGCGTCTCAGAACCGGAGGCGTGTGGAGGCATCCATTTACCGCTTTGTGGACATCATTTTTGGTCACCCACACAAATCGCCGACTTTCGGAGAGTATGCGATGTTTACGGCCTTCACCTCATCATTGCGCTCCGCAGACTTGTCCCGGCAGGTTGGTGCAGTAGTTGCGAAAGATGGGGAAATCATCTCCACTGGTGCCAACGATTGTCCCAGTGCTGGCGGTGGGCTTTATTGGCCATCCTTCAATCCTAAGTCGGGCGAGATTTTGGATGCCGCCAAAGGCCGGGACTACATGAGGGGCTTTGATTCAAATCGTTCCGAACAAGATTTACTAATCAGTAAGATTGTCGAAGAGGTTCAGAAAGCGGAGCTTGATCCTGCGCTGATTGAAGCACTTCGCGATGTCCTTGGCGAAAGTCCCATTCGCAGCCTCACGGAATATGGGCGTGTGGTTCATGCAGAGATGGAAGCGTTGCTCGCTTGTGCTCGGAAAGGTGTTTCCACCAAAGGAGCCACCATCTATTGCACCACTTTCCCCTGCCATAACTGCGCAAAGCACATTATTGCAGCTGGCATTGAGCGCGTCGTCTTTGTGGAGCCGTATCTCAAAAGCAAAGCCTTCGACTTCCACAAAGATGCCATCACCATCAGCTATCCTCAAAACGAAGGAATTGATGAAAGGGGAACCCATCTTGGCCGTGACGACCGCGTGAAGTTCGAGCCTTTCTTTGGTGTCGGCCCTCGGCGTTTTTTTGACCTGTTTTCAATGACGCTTGGGGTAGGTTTTCCGATCACCCGCAAACATACCAACGGCAAAGCTGTTGAGTGGAAACCGGAAGGAAAGACTCCCCGGCTTGCCATGCAGGCATCTTCCTATTTGCAGCGAGAACAGGTTGCTGCTGATGAGTTCAACCGCTTGGCACTAATCAAGAATTGAAACCTTATGCCCACCGTCACTCCCACCTACAAGACAGTTCAAGACCTTCTCAAAGACGAGAAGTTCTCAATTGATGATTACCAGCGCGAATACAAATGGGACAAGAAGCAGATTGAGGAGTTGATCTCGGACCTAACCTCGAAGTTCCTCTCCCACTATCAGCCGGGGCACGAGACGAAGGCGGTCAGCGGCTATGATAACTACTTCCTGGGCTCTATCATCGTGAGCAAGCGGGACGGGGTGAATTACCTGATCGACGGGCAGCAGCGAACGACCTCCCTGACGCTGCTGTTGATCTACCTCTACCACCGCCTTAAGGCCATCGAGTCGAAAGCAGTGAGTAAGGTGGAGAGCCTGATCTTCTCCGATGGCTTTGGTGACCTATCCTTCAACCTGAAGATCACAGAGCGCACGCCCGTCCTGAAGGCCTTGTTTGAGAAGGCGGAGTTCAACACGGAGCACCAGCACGAATCCCTGGTGAACATGGTGCAGCGCTACAGGGACATCGAAGAGGCGCTGGATGTGGACCCGGAGGAGCCGGAGCTGATGGACCAGGCTATCGAGCACTTCAGCTACTGGCTGATGGGGAAGGTGGGGCTGATCGAGATCGCCACGAATGACGATGCCTTCGCCTACACGATCTTTGAGACGATGAATGACCGTGGCAAGCCGCTGAGCCCAACGGACATGTTGAAGGCCTACCTGCTAGGCCGGATCGAGGATACCGAGGTGCGCTCCGCCGCTAATGAGAAGTGGAAACTGGAGATCCAGGCCCTGATGTCATATGGCCGGGGCAAGGACGATGACATCGAGTCCAACTTCCTGAAAACCTGGCTGCGTGCGCAGTATGGCCGAGACACACGCCAGCGGAAGGCCAACGCCACAGATCAAGACTGGGAAAAGATCGGCGGCCCCTTCCACCGGTGGGTGAATGATCAGCGGGCGCTGCTAGGCCTAAAAGGGGAAGCGGACTATGTGCGGCTAATCGAGCAGGACCTGCCCTTCTTTTCCCGCGTTTACCGGCTGATCCTGCATTCCTGCCAGCACTACACGCCGGAGTTGGAGGCGGTTTATTATAACTCCAGCAATGAGTTCACCCTTCAAACGCCGGTGCTGATGGCTGCGGTAAAATTGGGGGACTCGGAGGAGGTCATTCACCGCAAGCTTCAAATCGTGGGTATCCGTCATCCATAGCACCGTGAGTCTGTCATAGTCTGCAAGTGTCGTAGCTATAAGCTATGGCACTTATGTATCGAGCCAAGCGGACGACG
>JBEBGU010000321.1:0-5332 GCA_040081325.1 Prosthecobacter sp. | reverse complement strand
CATGGAGAGTGAAAGTTGGAGACTCATCACGAGAGGCGCGCATTTAGAAATCGACCTGCCAGCCGCCGAGGTCGGTGTAGCGGAAGTCCACCTGGAAGTTGGCCTTCACGCAGATAGGGCACTTTCCGGCCTCGCCGAAGACGCGGCCGTAGCCGGCGAAGTTGTAGGTGTCGCCGCTCTTCGTGCCGGCGAGCGAGACCTCTCCGCCGACTTCGACTGCGCAGAGCGCTTCACCATAAATGCCGAGCGTCATGCGACCGCCGTAAGTCGGGCCTTCGGCGAAGTAGAGCACGCCCGCGCCGGCCTTGGCGCTGATGTTGAAGATGCAGGTGCCGGTGCCGAAGATCGGGAACGTGGCCTCGCCATACGCATAGATGCCGGTGAGCGATGACGTGGGCACGACGGACTCAACGAGCGGGTCGATCAGCCGCAACGGATCGAGATCACACGAGCTGCCGAGGAAGATGCCGCCGGCCATGTCGAACTCGCCAAAGCGCGTGCCGATCGCCGCGCCGATGTAGTTTTCAGTCGCGCCGAACATCACGGTGGCCGCGAGCTTGTACACCTCGAAGGTCTCGAAATTGATCGTGCCGCTCGTCATCTCGAACTCGCCGCCGATGGAAACGGGCAGCGCGCTGGCGATACCGAACTTGATGTTCATGTCGGCGCGCACGCTGTCGCTGAGCTTCAGTCCGGCCCAGCTCAGAGGGAAGTCCTCGGTGCCGAGCGTGATCTCGACGGTCTTCTCGCTCACCACGAGGGGGTTGCAGGTGCCGGGGCCGTCGGAGTCGAGTTCCTTGATCTGGAAATACGCGCCGAGCGTCATCGCATCCGGCACGGCCATCTCGATGCTCGCGTCGAGTCGGAGGCAGTCGAGACTGTCGCCATTGATGTGGGCGAAGCCGCTGATCGAGCCCGCTTTCACCGGCGGCTCGGGCATAGCGAAGGCACCTTGCAGGCCGCTGAGCGTGGTGTTGAGACCCGCGACGACACCGGAGAGCGCCTCCTGGATCGCGCGATTCAGCGAGGCAAAAGCAGTATCGACGGCTTCGTTGAAGCTGGCCTGCACGTCGTAGATGCGCTCCTTCACCGCTTCCTGAATGTCGGCGATGACCGGCTGCGCGTAGAGGTTGTCTTTGATCTTCTGAGCGATTTCTTCGCGCCACTCGTTGGCGATGCGATTGAGATTCGCGAGATCCTCAGTCGTGGCGGAGAGCACGATGACGCCAGCATCGATCTCCATGGCGGCAGTGATCGTGGCGATGTTTGCCTGACCGATGGTCGGCGAGGCGATCAGATCATGAATCTCGTCTCCGAGTCCGGTCGCGCCTTCCACCTGCTGCCGCACATCCGTGACGATGGCCTTGATCGCAGTGAGCGTGCTGGTGACGGAATCGAGCGTCGCATCTTGATCCTGGATCAGATCGGCCAGCTCTTCCTCGATGGACGAGGCATCGACGAGTGTGCTCAGCACACTGACCAGTTCCTTGCTCAGTGCTTCAAACACCACGCGGCGCATGTCGCCGCTCACATTCACTTCCTTGAGCAAACCATTGGCCACATCCTCGACTGGCAAATTCACGCCCGTGTCGGGATCGATGGTCACGGTGGCGATTACCGAATCAATCGACTGCTCGATCTTCTCCAGCCGCGTCTTCAAGTCGAAGAGAAAGCCGTCCACCGTCGCAATCGGATCGCCCAGTTTGTTCAAGGCCACCGTCAGATCCGAAGACATGCCGACATGCGCGATGATGATGTTCTTCAACTCCGCTTCGGTGTAGGTGCCCGTGTTGATCTTCACCTTCAGATCCAGGATCAAGTCATCCAGCAGCGGTGCTGTCAGCGCATCGACGGCCTTGCCAAGCAGATCATCCGCCTTGTCGCTCACCGCCTTCGCCATTTCATCGACACCGTGTTCGAGCGCGCCGAAGACCTTGTCGCCCGCTGCCGTTACAAAGGCGGACGAGATGCCCGTTGCATCGTCGATCGCATTGAAGGCGAAGTTGCCCAGATTGATCGTCGGCAGTCCCTCATAGCGCGCGCCGAAGGTCAGCTCCGTGTAGTCGGCGTCGAGATAAACCAGCTCGTGCTGCGTGCTGAGGACGATGAAGTCGCCGTTGATCGGGCCGCGACCGGTGAAGTTGAAGGCCGAGTTCGACCACTTCAGCGGGTAGTCGAAGTCGATGATGCCCAGCCAGAGCTGCTGCACGCGCGGCAAATATTGCTCAGTGCCGTTGTCGTTGTCGGTCGTCTTGCGGTAGGTCGCCAGCGTGTCGGTGTAGCCGTTGTTGGATGTGTCGAAGGCAGCCACGCTGAACGGGTCGTTGCCACTGATGAGCCAGCCATTGCCCGGCCAGCCACCCATGAGGTAGATGGATGACGCCGTTTCGGGGTCAGGTGAACCCTGCGTTAAGCTGCCACAGCCCGTGTGCAGGTGAACCTGCATGTCTTTGAAAAAAGGCACGTCGATGGTGCCGAATAAACTCCAGAATCCATCGCTCACTTCCTTGCCATGATTCAGGTAGGCACCCTGCGCCGGGAAGAATTCATAGCTCTCACCCGTGGTGCCGATCATCTTCATCGCTCCGGGCAGTGTGAGCCGCGTCGGTACCGTTTCGGCGGCATTGCCACTGTTCACGTCGTTTTGAGTCACAAACTCACCCGTGTGATGGATGCCAAGTGATCCGGCGAACGCATCCGCGAAATGCGAGGCGTGCGCCGAGAAGCCGAGCACGAGCGTGGTGCCAGCGCCGGGATCGCAATCGCTCTTCGAGTCAAACGTGGCTGTGAAGGGCGTGAAGAGCGCGTTCCAGAAATCGAACTCCTTCGAGTCCACCTCGCCCGCACCGGTGATCTTGAAACTCTCCAGCGCGCCGAGGCAGGAGAGACGCAGCTCGGTGAAGTCGAGCGTGAAGTCGGTCGGGTCCGGCAGATCGAGAAGGCCGCTCGTGCGCGAGTCTTCCTGTTCGTTCGAGAGAAAGGAGAAGCCGTATTTGGTCAGCCCGAACTGATAGCCGCCGATGACCGCCGTGCTCGGGAAGCCTCCATCGGGCGCCTCGTGGATGCCGGTCACGCCGGAGAGTCGGATGTAATACTTCGAGCGCGCCGTCAGATCGTAGGGGCCAAAGGGGTCGCCTTGCAGCGTGCTTTGTCCGTCATGCGAGCCGGTTGTGCGGAAATTCATGCCCGCGTAGTCGGCGAGGCCGCCGGTGTACTCGGTGGACTCCGGCCGCTCGGCGAGGGTGAGATCGGCGGGATCAAATCCGCTGAGCAAAAGCACACCAGGGCCGTCTGGATCATTGAGCGGATTCAAATCACCGCGCAGGAAGGTGCCGGCCATGAGGAAGTTTCCTTCCGTGAAACCGGTCGTGACCTTGTGTGCAAACTCTTGTGGCGTCGTGTTCGGAATCGCGCCCCACGACATCGGAGCCATCGTGATCGTTCCAGCCGCGTGGATGCCACCGTCGCCGGTGAGTTTCAGATTTCCCGTCGCGCTCGTCAGCAAGGAGACGCCACCGAGTTCCGCGCCGCAGCCCAGCTCCAGCGCCTCCTGGCAATGCTGCGCATAGACCACCCCGATGGGTGTCGCGGTGTTCAGCACGCTGAGATTTGGTTTGATGAGATCATTCTCGATCGTGATGAAGCTCAGCGCGCCGGTCCAGTTGATGTAGGAGTAGTTCGGGAAGTGCGTGACGAAGTTGTTCGCCGCCGAGCTGAGCACCGTCGTCAGCTCGCCTCCGCCGCTCGTGCCGGTCTTCACCCGTGGATTCGCGGCGGCGGTCACGCTGTTGTAAAGGTTGTCGTTCGACACCTTCGACGCCATTTCCGACTCGGGATACGAGGCGGAATACGAGGCGAGGTAATCCATCAGCGGCTTCCGCACTGAGTGCGCCGCCGCCAGCGAACCGGCCTGGAATTCTCCGCTCGCCAGATCCCAGACGAACACCCCGCATTCGAGGAGCACCGGCTTGGTTTCCTCGCAGAGGTAAAAGGAGTCCAAACCCGGGATGATGGTGAGATTCGCGACCGGCTGGAGGTTTTGATTGAAGTCCGCACCTGGAAAATCCACCGCCGTCTCCAGCAGGCCGTTGTAGCGATTCGCACGCCAGCCTACGCCCGTCGGCAGATACGCGGTGACCGTGCCGTGCAGGCCTGTTTCACCCATGGTGATGTCGTCCATCCGCTTGAAGTCCACGCCATTGAGCGTGCCGGCATTGTTACCCGTCAGGTCACGCACGAGGTCGAGCGTCTCGCTCGTGTAGGTCATCATGCCGGCGGTGATGTCGCCTTTACAACTGGCGTCGCCATTTTCTTCGAGGACGACGTTGATCGTCTTTGTGCCATCTCCGTAGTGATGATCGGTGAACCCGTCCACCGTGCCGCTGTTGTTGTTCGGAGTGATTCGGAGATGCACAGCTGTGACCCCCGGTGCAGCTACGACCGCCAGATAGAAAGGCTCACCCGCCATGCTGGAGAAATGCGTGGAAACGGAGTTGAAAATCAACTGCCCCGTGAAGTGAGTGAGCAATGTTGCCGGCGTCGGCATGGTGTTGCCCGTGATCGTGTTTAGCGGGATCACTGTGTCTGCATGACTGATCTGCGGCTCGATGCGATAGTTTGTCGGAGGCAGGATCGAGGTGGGGTCGATCTGAATGGTACGCGTGCCCGTAACGCTAAACGGTGTCTTAGGCGCGCCGGCGACGAAGCTGCTCACACCAGTTTCCGCAAAGAGGCCGTTTGACACGGTCGATGCCTGCACAGCGTTGTTGTCATTGCGGATCAGCGGCGCGGCGATATTCACGACCACGGACAGCGGAGTGTCGGCTGCATTCCAGTCATCGTAGCGATGCACCGTGTAGCTCACGTCCACCGGGATCGTCGTGCGGTTCACATTCGTCTCCAGCAGGTACTCGCGGTTGATCGTCACCGCCGTGATCTCCGTCACCGCATTGAGCGCTGACGACGCCGGATCAGTGCCGAGCATGTGGATGAATGTGCGGCCAGTGGTTTGCGTGCCCGTGTCGTCCGTGATGCCGGTGGTGATGTTGTGCAGTTTCACCCGCAGCCGGTAGCCGACGCCGACTTGCAGTTGGTTGGCGGCCGTCGGTGTCAGTGCTCCTGAGACCGTGCGCGTGTCCGGCACGATATTGATGAGCCCCATGATCGTGCTGCTGCTGACGACGACCGTGTCGCTCGGGTCCAGCAGTTCCCAATCGATGCGGTACGAGCCCACAGTCGTCACGGTCACCGAGCACTGCGTGTCGATCCGGTGCCGGTTCGTCGCGCCATCGCCGTCCACCGCATCCGCCTCGATGACGTAGCCTGGCAAAGC
>JBEBGU010001002.1:0-1356 GCA_040081325.1 Prosthecobacter sp. | reverse complement strand
ATCATGGCGACTGGAAACAGCGCCTGTCGCAATGGATTAGCATTCTCCACAAGCCCGCAAGCTGGAGCACGCTCCGCTTTGTCGATGATCCATCCGGCGGTGAAAAAGCCATCGTTCAAGCTGATGGCAGCATCTTAGCGCAAGGCTACGCGCCGACTAAATCGCATGTGAAGTTTGTCGTGGAGTATAAAGCGGCAACGACGATCAACGCCTTCCGTCTGGAGCTGATGAATGATCCCAATCTGCCAGCCTACGGCCCTGGGCGCTCGCAAAAAGGCACAGCAGCACTCACAGAGTTCACTGCGGAGGTGAAGATCAACGGCAAGATGACAGCTCTAAAGTTTATCAAAGCCACTGCCGATTTTGGTGAACCAGAGAATAGTCCTCTGGCACCTTTTGCGCGTGATCAGGATTTGGAGAAAGACAAGCGTGTCACAGGACCGATCAGCTACGCCATTGATGGAAACGACAAAACAGCCTGGGGCATCAATGCAGGTCCAGGTCGCCGTAATGTACCGCGCAATGCAGTCTTCGTTCTGGAGAAGCCGATCCAAGTGAAAGCCGAAGATGAACTCACTGTCGGCCTCAAGATGAATCATGGCGGATGGAACAGTGATGACCTGCAAACCATGAACCTGGGCCGATACCGCATCAGCGCTAGCTCCGCACAAGATGCCGAGGCTGATCCATTACCCCCGCAGATGCGAGCGTGGATTGAAAAAGGCCAACTCAATACCGAACAGGAACGGGCACTCTTCACTCAGTTCCGCACCAGCATTGCCGAATGGAAGCCGATCAATGAAGAGATCGAAACTTTGTGGAAGCAGCACCCAGAAGGCACCACCTCTCTCGTGCTCGATGCTCGCGAGCAGCCGCGCATGACCGCCGTGTTAAAGCGCGGCGACTTTCTAAAGCCTGCTGAAACCGTCGAAGCTGGTGTGCCTGCGATGCTCAATCCGCTGCCAAAGAAGGCAGACAGCTCACGCCTCACCTTTGCTCGCTGGCTGGTTTCCCGCGAGGCCCCGACCACTGCACGCGCCATCGTGAATCGCGTCTGGCAGTCTTACTTCGGCATTGGTTTGGTCGAGACACCTGAAGACTTCGGCACGCAGGGAGCCAAGCCTAGCCACCCCGAATTGCTCGACTGGTTGGCCTGCGACTTTATGGATCACGGCTGGTCGCTCAAGCACCTGCACAGACTCATCGTGACCAGTGACACTTATCAGCAGGACAGCAAAGTCAGCGCCGAGCTTCTCGACAAAGATCCCTACAACCGACTGCTTGCTCGTGGTCCGCGATTCCGCGTCGAAGGCGAGATCGTGCGCGACATCCAACTCGCGGTGAGCGGCTTACTCA
>JBEBGU010001001.1:0-1358 GCA_040081325.1 Prosthecobacter sp. | reverse complement strand
TACATGAAGTCGTCGAACTCCATGGGGAAATCAGCGGTCCAGGCGTACAGTCCAGCACACAGAGCGGCCAATGCCACAGCCACAGCGACATGAGTCCAGCGCCTTTCAGGCCAAGAAGAAAGTTCCGTCCCAGTGTTTGCCAAGGGTTCTGGAATGACCGTCGTTTCGCAAACGACCTGTCGTCTAAGCTGCTGCTTTTTAAAAGGATTTGAAGTGCGCTTGGCCATATCGCTTCTTGATAGAAAGCGGCGATTTTCGCCAAACTGGGCAGGTTAGGCAAAGGACATGCTTTGTCATGCCTGCCGCCACAAAGACGCTGACATGAAGTCACGACTCACGAGCCGTGATCCCGAACCCACTGGCCAGCACGCAGATAGAGTTCTGCGGCACTACGTAGTTGGAGCTTGTCTTTGATACGCGCACGATAGGTCTCGATGGTGGAGTCACCCAGATTAAGCGCCTTGGCGATCTCACCCGTGCTTTTACCCCGGCCTAGGAGTTGAAAGACCTCCAGTTCGCGGTCGGCGAGTGTTTCCATCCCGGCGATTTCAGGTGGCCTGCCCTTGTGGGTCATTCGGTCCAGCAGTTTGGCGGTTAGCTTTCGGCTGGCATAGACCTCGCCCGAGGTGACGCAGCGAATGGCTTCGACGACTTCCGTGGAGGCTTCATTTTTGGTGATGTAGCCCTTTGCTCCGGCGCGTAGTGCCCGCTCGGCATACAGGTCTTCTTCATGCATGGAGAGAACGAGAACGCTCAGGGTCAATCCCTGGGCCTTGAGATCCTTCAAGAATTCTAGTCCGCTGGAGCCGCGCAGTGTGATGTCCACGATGGCGATGTCGGGATTCGTCTCTACTACGAGGCGCATGGCGTCCTTGATGTTGTCGGCCTCACCGCAGACGATCATACCGAGGTCACGGTTGATGAGTTGTCCGATGTGCTCACGGAACATTGGGTGGTCTTCCACTAGCAGAACTTTGAGGCGACGTTTCAGTTTGGTGGAGGCGTCAGACATTGGGATTGAGTGCTGATTGTAAAGGGAGGCGACAGATGACCTGCGTTCCGCCAAAAAGACGCGGAAGCACTTCCAAATAGGCACCTAACGCTTCAGCACGGTAGCGCATGGTACGCAGTCCCATGCCTTCTGTGTAAGTTGCTGTGCTCATCTGTATTCCTGATCCATCATCTTCGATTATCAGGGTGAGTTCATCATGTGTCATACGCAGGTCCATGAGAATGTGCCCGGCAGCGCTATGTTTCACGGCATTTGCCACGGCTTCTTGGGCGATACGGTAGAGGTGCATGGAGACGTCTGGATCTTCCAGTGAGACTTCCACGGACTCGGAAACCTGGATTTCCAC
>JBEBGU010000320.1:0-5357 GCA_040081325.1 Prosthecobacter sp. | reverse complement strand
CAGGCGGGCCACCACCGGGCGGGCCTTTCTTTTGAAAGCTGCTATCGGGTTCACCGCGCCACTGACGGCTGAGATACGGAAAAGTGTCCGTGATGAAGTAATGATAGATGCCCTGCGGATATTCGGGCGTGATGCCGACACGGCCATTGCAATCATCGAGATCGCCAGAGCCAGCGACATACTCGTAGTCAGCGGTGAAGGTGCCATCGTAGTCACCACCGGGACCACGATTGTCATTGGGACGTTGGCCTTTTTTGAGCTTATAGCTGGAGCGCATCTTTTGTGCCGCACTGCTCGCATAAATAGGGAAGCCATCAGCGGCCCAGCCGATGTGGATCATCTGCGAATCGGTGCCGAGCTTTGCGACCAAGCCCGTGGGCAGGCCGTGATAATGATACACTCCGCCGGGCTGCACATGCGCGTCGTTTTGATCCAGACCGAGATCGATCTTGCCGCTCTTCGCCTCGTAGTTCCATGCGCGGTCACCATTCCAAAACTCCGCCGTGCCAGCCTCAAAGGGCACGCCATTCACGGCGACACCGAATGAGGCATGACTCGCAGACACAGGTTTGCTGGCGGGTTTCGGTGTCAGCGTCATGCGGAACTCATAGCGTTGCGCGGAGATCGAGTTGGGATTGCCGCGATTGGGAAACTGGCCCGTCGCATGATCCGGGATGCCGTTGGACACGATGATGCGCTTACCCTTGGCTTCAGTGATCTTGACCTGCGGAGCCTCCAGTGCTGTGGCGACGATGGCGCAACCGGTGACGAGTAGCGTGAGAGTGGAGCGTGTTTTCATATCGAGGTGCAGCAAGAACGCACGGCACGGCCTGTAGTTTTGAGGCTTTACCTGCGCTTAACAATTTTATAGAGTGCCCGCCATGAAACCCATCTTGCTCGTCACATTCTTTATCACCTGCCTGCTCCATGCTGATGCTGTCAAAGATCGCGAGGGTGCCGTGCGGGCTGATAAAGCACGGATGGAGAACGATCAGCGCTGGGCCTACAACGACATCGAGAGCGGTTTCAAACAAGCCAAGCTCACGGGCAAGCCGTTGCTCATCGTGCTGCGCTGTGTCCCATGTTTGGCATGTATGGGGTTAGACTCGGCGGTGCTCATGCAGGGCGCGGAGCTGGCACCGCTGCTCGACCAGTTCGTCTGCGTGCGTGTGATCAATGCGAACGCGCTGGACCTGTCGAAGCTCCAGTTCGACTTCGATCTCTCGTTCTCCACGCTCTTCTTCAATGGTGATGGCACCGTGTATGGCCGCTACGGCTCATGGACGCATCAGAAGAACTCCGCTGACAGCACAATCACCGGCTACAAGCACGCGCTCGAAGCCGCGTTGAAAATTCATGCGGGCTATCCTGCGAATAAAACACAGCTCGCGGGCAAGCAGCCTGCATCGCTGCCTTATGTGAATCCGACGGATATGCCAAAACTGGCGGAGAAGTACAAGCGTGAACTCGACTGGGATGGCAAGGTCGTCGGAAGCTGCGTCCACTGCCACATGATCGGTGATGCCCTGCGTACTTCATATCGAGATCAAAAGCAGCCGGTGCACATGGAGTGGATCTATCCCATGCCTGCACCAGAAACCATCGGACTGACTCTGGCAGCAGACCAAATCGCCACCGTGAGTTCCATCGTCACAGGTTCTATCGCCGACAAAACCGGACTTAAAGCAGGCGATGAAATCACCGCGTTTGCCGGACAACCGCTCATCTCAAACGCCGACGTGACCTGGGTTTTACACCGCACGGGCGATGTAGCACAGCTCGATGTTAGCGTGCAGCGCGGCGGTGCAGCGCAGGTTTTGAAAATGGATCTGCCGAAAGGCTGGCGCTACGCGACCGACAACACCGGCCGCTCGACCGCATGGTCCCTGCGCGCGATGGCGGCAGGCGGGCTGAATCTCGTGGATCTCACCGAAGAAGAGCGCAAGCAGCGCGGCCTCGGCACGGATGGCATGGCGCTGTGGGTCAAAGGCCTCGGCATGTATGGCCCGCACGCGGCGGCCAAAAAGGCAGGCTTCCAAAAAGACGATGTGCTCGTCGAAGTCGCTGGCATCAAAGCGCACATCACCGAAAGCCGCCTCCACGGCCACCTCATTCAAGAGCATCAACAGGGCGAGCAAGTGCCCGTCACCGTGCTGCGCGGTGACAAACGCGTGGAACTGAAGCTGCCGATGCAGTGATGTTCGGAGCACCGCCTTCAGGCGGAACGATTCGTTCGAACGACACCTTCCCAGACCGGCTGAAGCCGGGGCTCCGAACGGACTCCTAACAGTCTCTGAACTCCAGGCTTGGCGAAGCTGCGTGCGCCGCCTAGCCTCTCTTCATGCATCGCTTGCTCTTCTTTTTTGCGCTCACACTGCCGCTTCTCGCCCAGCCATCGTTTGATCCCGCTGCTTTGAAGGCGCTGGATCAAGTGATCGAGAAAGCTGTGGCGAAAAAGAATCCGGCGGGAGCGGTGCTGTGGTTGGAGCATCGCGGGCAGACGCACACGCTGGTCAATGGGGCGCGTGAGCTGGTGCCGGTGCGTGAGGAGATGAAGGCGGACACGATCTTTGATGCGGCGTCACTCACCAAAGTCATCGCGACTACGCCTTCGGTTATGGTGCTCGTGGATCAAGGGAAGATCGAAATCGATGCGCCAGTGAGCCGCTACCTGTCGGAGTTTGTGGGCGAGGGGCGCGAACTGATCAGTGTGCGGCATTTGATCACGCACACCTCAGGCTTGAAGCCAGGCATACCGAAAGATCCGACATGGACGGGCTATGCGGAGGGCATCCGCCGGGCGACGAGCAGCGTGCCTGATGCGCCGCCTGAAAGCTTCTTCCGCTACAGCGACAATAATTTCATCCTGCTCGGTGAGATCGTGCAACGCGTGAGCAAGCAGAAGCTGGATGTGTTTGCCGCCGAACATGTTTTTAAGCCGCTGAAGATGACCTCGACACGGTTCACGCCACCGGCAAACTTACGTTCGCGCATCGCACCGACGGAGCGTGATGAGCTAGGGCAGATGCTCACGGGCGTGGTGCATGATCCCACATCGCGCCGCATGGGCGGTGTGACCGGACACGCAGGACTTTTCACCACCGCGGCGGATCTGGCGCGCTATGCACGCATGATTCTCGGCAGCGGGCAGCTCGACGGGGCGCGCGTTTTGAAAGCGGAAACGATCACGCAAATGCAGCGCGTGCAGACAGCCGCCACCGTTTATGAGCGGCGTGGATTTGGGTGGGACATCGACTCGATGTATAGTCGTCCGCGAGGCGAGGTGTTTCCCATTGGCTCGTTTGGGCACACGGGTTTTACGGGGACGAGTTTGTGGATTGAGCCCGCTTCGCAGAGCTTCGTCATCTTCCTCAGCTCTCGCCTGCATCCTGACGGCGGCGGCAGTGTGCGTGACTTGTACGAACTCGTCGGCACAGCGGCGGCGAAATGCATCCCGGACTTTGATTTCAAAAGCGTCGTCGGTGCGCTGCCAAAGCGTGGTGAAAAGGAGGTGCCAACCGTGCTCAACGGCATCGATGTGCTTCAGCGCGATGGTTTTGCTGCGCTCAAAGGACTGCGCGTGGGACTAATCACTAACCACACGGGCATCAATGTAGATCGCCGCACCACGATTGATCTGCTGCATGAGTCGAGGGAGGTGAAACTGCGCGCGCTATTCAGTCCTGAGCACGGCATCCGGGGTGAGCTGGATCAGGAGAAGATCACTGATTCAAAAGACAAAAAGACCGGCCTTCCCGTCTTCAGTCTTTACGGTGAGTCACGCGCTCCAAAGCCTGAGCAACTTGCAGAACTGGATGCGCTGGTGTTCGACATCCAGGACATCGGCTGCCGCTTTTACACCTACATCTCGACACTGCGATTGAGCCTAGAAGCAGCGGCAAAAGCGGGGAAGAAATTCATCGTGCTCGACCGTGTGAATCCCATCGGCGGCATCGAAGTAGAAGGCCCGGCTGTGGTGGATAAGGAGACGTTCACGGCGACTCACGCGATCCCGATTCGACATGGCTTGACGGTGGGCGAGCTAGCGCAGATGATGAACGTGGAGCGGAAGATCGGCGCTGATCTACAGGTGATCCAAGTCGAAGGCTGGCGGCGCGAGTTGCTCTTCGATCAGACGGGACTGCCATGGCAGAATCCATCGCCCAACATGCGCTCGCTCGAAGCGGCGCTGCTGTATCCAGGAGTTGGACTGGTAGAGTTCAGTATCAGTGTGGGCCGCGGCACGGACACGCCGTTTCAAGTGCTCGGCGCACCGTATGTGGATGATCTGCGCCTGAGCCACGAACTGAACAAGCTTGGCCTGCCTGGCCTGCGCTTTGTGCCCGTGCGCTTCAAGCCGACGGCGAGTGTTTTCAAAGACGAGTCCTGCGGCGGCGTGCGGCTGATCATCACCGATCGCGAAGCGCTAAAGCCCGTGGCTGCTGGCATCGCCATCGCGGTGACTTTACAGAAGCTTTATCCGAAACAGTTCGCGCTGGAGAAGGTGAATACGCTACTCAATCATACGACGCTTTTGAAAGCGATCCGCGAGGGCAAGGACTGGCGAACGATCACGAAAATGTGGGAAGTAGAGACGAGTGATTTTACAACACGCCGTGCGTTAGTGCTGATCTATTGAGGAGCACCAAGCGTCATCAGTTTGGGAATTTTTGAGCCGCTCTTATGACGATAATCAGATGCTAATATCAGACTTTGAAAAGCTGACAGCAAATGGGGGCAAAAAAAGGGAGCGCTATTTGCTGCCCCCATTTTTCTGTCAGTCTAAACTGGCATTCAGCGCGCCAAACCTTCACGACCTACTCAAGCACAGGTCGCTCGAAGCTGATGCCAATGGTGGTGGTGCCCGCTGTGCTGCCGGTGAGCTGTGGCAGGAGGCCCTGGCCAGCGCCGATGTCAGCAGGATTCATCTCACCTGTGGCTGGCTGACGCATGACACCAGTGAGATTGACGGTGAGTGGCTTGTTGCCGTCCAGCACGGTGTAGCTGCCAGTGAAGAGGCCCGTGGCGGCGGCGATGGTGAGCTTCCAGGCTCGTGGATTATTCGCTGGCGGGGTGCCGGGCACGGTGACGAGTCCGGCGCTGGTCATATTGACGAGAGCAGGAATGCCTGTGGTGGTGACACCGCCGTGGCCGTCATAGAACACATCCATTTCACCACTAACATCGAGGCCAAGGCGCTGTGCCAGGGTGATGGCTGGGTTCGGCGTTTTAGCAGCGAGAGGCGGCAGCCAGGGATCGAGCGTGGTGCGCATGGAGGACTCGGGGATGCCGCCAGCGTAATTGCTATCAGCCGTCTTGGCCTGCTTGGCCCAGTAAAGATCCTCTTCATGTGCGAG
>JBEBGU010001000.1:0-1365 GCA_040081325.1 Prosthecobacter sp. | reverse complement strand
CACCGTCTGGGCCTACGCAGGCTACATGGAGGTGCTGCAACGCATGTCCGTCTTCACCGTGAATGTGATCTACAATCTAGAGCCCGTGTATGGCATCGCCCTAGCAGCGCTGATCTTTGGCTCGCAGGAGTACATGAGCCGTGGCTTTTACATCGGCGCGTCGATCATCATCGGCAGCGTACTGCTAGTCCCCTGGCTGACAAGATGGACGCAGCGGCACTGAGGTGGGAATGTTAAGTTAAGAGTTAGAAGTTAAGGCGGCAGCAGACGGCGTGTGAGGTGGCCTTCAGTCCGCTTGCAAGCGAGCCGGAGGCTCGAAAGAGATGAGCCGGTGGTGAAGCAAATTCCGCGAAGCAGGAGCAGCGAGAACCAACGGAGATCAGACCGGCAACACAACTGATTTCGCCGCGCCCAGAATGGGCGCGAGAAGTGTCCGTTCCACCAACGGCGAGAAGTTGACGCTGGGTCTTCGCCCACTTCTCGCGTACCTGCCGGAGCGCGGTGACGGGAAGTGATCCTGGTGTCTCGATGATCCGGCGGTTGTCACCACCAGATAATCTCTCCCGAGCCTCTGGCTCGGACTACTATTGGGATTACCTGCCAGGGATCTGCTCTCTACAGATGGACAGTCGGACGCATGGACGACGACCCATTCCAGTCCACGGCGAATCCGTTTTCACGAAACGCAGCTACCACCTGTTGTCCCACTCGCAACATGGAATCGGGCGCTCCATCTGGCGCGCCCCAGAAGGCCAATAAAAGTTGGCTGGTGCGCTTGGCTCGGCTCAGGTCTTGTCGAGTGTAGAAACAGAAACCCAGAAGGCCGGCAACAAATCCCCCGCGAGCTTGAAACTCTTCTGCGCAATCGGAGAATCCGTCTTCTTGCGTTGTTCCCGCATCCTGTAGAACAACCAGCCCTGACCGAGAAAGTGCATCAAATACCTCGTCGATCCTGAGCTTGGCTTTACGCCATTCGGGTGCATTCAGTTTCACGTCAGCGATCTCCACACGCGGGGCTGGTAAGGGATGCCCCGTGAGTACGGAAAGAAACTTCTGCACCTCCTCTCTCATTGCATTGGTGACGATATGGTTGCCGTGAGCATTGCAAACATCCGCTGTGGCTCCGGCCTGGATCAGCAATCGCAAGGGCTCGACCGTTGGCGAGAATTCGGCGGCAAGATACAGTGCCGTTCGGCTATCATTGCTGGTGGCATCAACAGGGCTGCCTGCTTTCAGAAGGATCTTGATCACAGCAAGGGCTGTCTCCTCTTCGTATCCGTCATTCCCGGCACCGTGAGCTGAGGGTTGACGTTGGTGGTTGAGCTAGGCGGTCACCAGGGCTGACTCGGTTTTGGCTGGCTTCCG
>JBEBGU010000319.1:0-5377 GCA_040081325.1 Prosthecobacter sp. | reverse complement strand
TTGGCACATGCGTGAAGTCTGGCGTGTTCGCACCTGCTCCGCCATTTTTGAAAAGCAGCTTCAATTCGCCCTCTGGCAGCGCACGCTTCCACACCTTTGGGGCGCTGATTTTGCCATTGCTAAAATCACCCGCGAAGTCCGACGCCGCGCGGCCCACTTTGAAGACATGCTCTTTCACATCCGCTTTCGTAAATCCAGCCTTCTCTGCGATGCTTTTGCCATCCAACCACAGCCGCACCGTGCCGCTGCTGACGCTTAGTACGGCGGTGTGAGGCTTGCCATCATTCACCTTTGGTCCGCCAGTCATCGCGCCTAGCCAGCCGATGTCATAGACGAGCCGTCCGCCACGAATGAAGAATGCCTTCGCCCCCGGTGACCACTTGTCTGTGGGTGCGCATTTCGAGAAGAGCGTGCCTGCACCGTTCGCGTCAAATGTCGCCATCGCCGTGAAGTCCGCGCCGAGATCGAGATCAGCATGTGGGAAGTCCTTGGCACTTGTTTCAGCCAGCTCTGGCACATCCTCGGGTCCCCGCACGAGCTTCCCGCCACTCCACACTCGCAACACCGGGGCACCATCCGCTGGATGCTCCACGGCGATGTCGTGATTCGTTTTTCCATCAAGCGAAAGCGTCAATGCATCGCTGAGCTGCACTTTGGCTGGGCCATCTAAATGCAGTCGATAGTTCAAAGGCCACTCGGGTGCGTCGAGAGGTAGTGAGTCACGCGGCGCGAAGGCGCTGAGGCTGGCGAAGAGGATGAGGGGGAGCATGGCTAAGTGGGGGCGTTTTACTCTGCGTTCTCTTTCCCATTAGAGGCGGTTTTTTGTGCGGATTTCTTCTTTGGCGATGGCGGACGTGTCCATGACTCGGGCCGAGAGATTTGTTTGGCGGCTTTGAGTTTCGTCAGCTGCGAGTGGTAGGAGATGACGCAGTTGCAGTCGAGTTGGGTGGTGACGTGGTCAGTGACAGTGCGCCGTGCCTCACGGATGAAGATCATCCGACCCCAAGACAATGTGTCCGTGAAACACGGTTCCTGTTTTCGAATGTCAGCAAATGAGGTGTCGGATGCGGCATGCGATAAAGTCCCGCTCAGCAGGGAGTGTGGCGAGATTTTCGGCTTGGCGGAAATGCGTGAGCGCCAAGGATTGATCGCCAAGTTCTGCCGCGAAGGTGGCGAGGATGACGTGGAAGAGATGATAGGTCTCCAGCTTTCGGTGATCCTTGATGGTCTTGAGCGCGTCCATACCAGCTTGCGGGCCATGCACACGCGCGACACTCACCGCTCGATTCATCGCGGCGATAGGTGATGACGTGAGCCTGAGTAGCTGATCATAGAGTGCGAGGATACGTGGCCAGTCAGTGCTGGCATCATCTGGCGCGGTGCTGTGGCAGGCGGCGATGCCGGCCTCAAGATGATACTCGCTGATGGCATCGCCTTGAGCGGCAAAACCGAGGCACAGGATGCCGCGTTGAATCATTGATTGATCCCAATCATTGCGGTTTTGCTCGTGAAGGCGGAGGAGATTGCCCGCTTCGTCGGTGCGTGTAGAGAGACGTGCGGTGTTGAGGAGCATGAGCGACAGCAAAGCAAAGGTGCGGGGAGTTTGCGTGGCGCGGTGCTCGGTAAGCAGGGTGACGAGACGAATCGCCTCATGGCAGAGATCTTCACGCACGAGCCGGTCTCCGCTGCTGGCCTTGTAGCCTTCGTTGAACAGCAGATACAACATGCCGAGCACGCTATCGAGCCGCTCGGGGAGTTCGTTTGGATCAGGCACAGCGAAAGGCAATGCGAGTTCTCTAATGAGCTGCCGTGTGCGCACCAGTCGTTTAGCGATCGCCGCCTCACTGGTGAGGAAAGCGGCGGCGATCTCGGCGGGACTGAGTCCGCATAGGGTGCGCAGTGCGAGCGCAGTCTGGGCTTCAGAGGAGAGCTGTGGATGGCAACAAACAAACATCATGCGCAGAGTGTCGTCGGCAAAGGTGTCGTGAATTTCGTTCACGGGGGTAGAAAGCCAGCGCTCATGCTCGGCGGCGATGCTGTCCTGCTTGGTGTTCCATCGTTGCTCACGGCGAAGATGATCCAGCGCAAGGTTCTTGGCGGTTTGAGTAAGCCACGCGGCGGGATTGTCCGGCACACCGCGATAAGGCCAGATTTGCAAAGCGCGGACGAGTGCTTCTTGGACAACGTCTTCGGCAAGCTGCAACTGATGCGTGCCGAGATGCGCTGTGAGCGTGGCGACGAGACGAGCGCCCTCCTGGCGGAAGAAGTTCTCGGCGACTTGCGTGATTCGCGGGGCGTCGGCTGGAGTCATGTCATGGGACGTAGCAGTGTAGCTATTCCTTGATTTCGGCCTCGACCAGCTTCGCCAAAAGGATCAGCGATTCCTGCCAGCCCATGTAGCAGGCCTCGGCTGGAATGACGCTCGGCACGCCTTCCTGGGTAATGCTCAATTCCGTGCCACAGAAGACCTCTTTGAGAAGGACGGTCACCGTCATCACGCCGGGAAGGTTTGGGTCATCAAAGACATCGGTGTAGCGCAGCTTTTCGTTCGGGATGAGTTCCAGATACTCGCCACCAAAGGACATGCCGCTCTGAGTGGTGAAGTTCGTGAAGGACATCCTGAAGCTGCCTCCGACTTTGGCGTCCATGTGGTGAATGGTAGCGGTGAATCCGTTTGGCGGCAGCCACTTGCTCATGGCAGCAGGGTCGATGAAGGCGCGATAGACTCGCTCAGGAGGCGCGCGAAGGACGCGATGGAGTTTGATGGTGTTCGTGGTCATGGAGTGATGGTGTGGATGCTGGTTAGCGCTGTTCGCAGATTGCTTTGAGGAGTTGCAACGATTGCGGCCACATTTCGCTGAACATGGCTTCGTGTTCAGCATTGGTGTCCATCTCGACAGCTAACTCGGTCCCGTCGGCATGATCACGGAAAGTGTAGATTTCGAAGGTGGGATCTGGGAAGATTTTCTCGACGCCATTCTGCGTGCAGGAGAGGTGGCGAATGGAGAGGAAATCATGCAGCCGGTTCTCGGCGATCTGAGCGAGCATGCCTTCACCTGTTGGCCCCAGAAAGCGCATCGTCTCGCCCTGCTCCCAGGTGCCCTCGTAGTAGCAGCCTTCACAGAAAGCCACCGTCCACTGCTGATAGGTCTCTGGAGCCAGCATGATGTCCCAGACTCGGTGACGTGGTGCTTGGATGACGATGGAGAAATGCAGACGTTTCATGGTGATGTGCTAGGAGTTGGACTGCTGTTTGACCTCCGCCATCGGGCGGCAGAGATCGGCAATGGGCCGCACTTCGATCTGAGCTCCGTAATCAAGAATCGGACAGGCACGAGCGATGCGCAGAGCTTCGTCCATCGTGTCCACACTGAGCAGGAAGTAGCCAGCAATGGCTTCCTTCGACTCGGAGAAGACACCATCGGTCACGGCAGCACCGTTGGCCCCGGAGACAAGCTTGCCTTCCTCCATCAGCGGCTGCGCACCGCGAAGAATGCCGCGCGTGTTGAGGCCTTCGACCCAGGAATAGAAGTCGGTCATCACGCGCTGGAGTTCGCTCGGCGACATGCCGTGATTCCAATGCGTGCCGCGAATGAAGAGCAGATGCTCGTTGGTGGGTTGTTGGGGGTTGGTGGGAGTCATTCAGCGGGTGTTTCGTTGGTGATGTCGAAGGCGGACGCTTTACAATTCTCCAGCGGACGAATCTCGTAAAAGAGGCCGTAGTGCGCACAAGGATTTTGCGCGGCGAGTTCGGCAGCCTCCCGCAAACTGCTCGCCACGATGATCCAGTAGCCGCCAATGGCTTCCTTCGCCTCTCCGAAGGGGCCATCGGTGATGATGCCCTGTTTTGAAACCGTCGCGCCAGCCGTGCTGAGCCGACTGCCCATCTTCATCCTCCCTGCTTCGATGGAAGAAGTGAGCCAGATGTAGAAATCGTCGATGGCGTGCTGAATGTCTTCCTTCGAAGCATCGCTGTCCCACTGGCCGCGTGAGATGACGAGGAAGTCCTGCTGGGGGTCGGCGCTCATAGTGTTATTCCTTTGAGGCTGGGCATTCCGCACCCGACGAAAGCATGGCGGCCCAGCGCGTTTGCATTTCCTCGGGTGAGACTTTTTCAATCTCATGCTGGATCATCCATTGATGGCCGAAAGGATCGCGAATGGCGGCACTGCGGAAGCCATAAAACATATCGGCCGGCGGCATCTGCACGGTGGCACCTGCGGCGACAGCACGCTCCACGGCGGCATCGGTGTTCTCGACCATGAGGCAAAGCTTCACGGGTGTGCCGGCGAGAGTTTCCGGTGATTTGTTTCCCCATGCGGGGTTTTCATCGGAGAGCATGATGTGGCTGCCATTGAGAATGATCTCGGCGTGGCCGACGCTGCCTGTCGATGGGTCACTGAGGCGATACAATTCGGTGGCTCCGAAGGCTGCTTGGTAAAACTCGATGGCCTTGCTCGCACCTTTGACGGTGAGGTAAGGACTCATGGGTGGATAGGATGCGGGTGTGCTCATCTTGGAATGGATGTGAGGGTTTACTTGGCGGGTGTGGCGGCAACGACTTTGGCAAGATCAGCCAGACCTTTTTCAAACTCAGGACCACACATTTTCTCGCAGTCCATGAAGAGGCTGAAGAGTTTCCCCATGAAGTTATTTTCCCCATACATGGCCCAGGTGACGACGGTCTTATCGCCTTCAGCTTTGAAGGTGAAGTCCACCGTGCTGACGCCTTCCATGGGCTTGATCCAGTCCATGCGCTGACGCACGAGTTCGCCGGGCTTGCTCTCCGTGATGGTTGCCATGCCCTCACCGACCATGTCGCCCTTCCAGCTTGCGATGGCACCCACGCCTGAGTCAGCGCCGCTGTAGATCGTCTTCGAGGTCGGGTCCATCTTCTCCCAGGGATTCCAGGCCGCGAACTTCTTGTGGTCGTTCACCTGCTCAAACAAAGCCTGGGGTGTGGCGGCGACGGTGGCACTGCGCTCCACGCGGAAGGATGCAGGCTGCATGGCAGCCGCGATGAGGACGATGGCGATGAGGGCCGCGAGGCCGAGGAGTATCTTTTTGATCATGGTGTGAGTGGGTGTGTTGGAGTCTAGGCTTTAGCCGACGATTTGGGGCGATGAGTGAGGTCAAAGATCGGCTAAAGCCTAGACTCCAACCTCTTCTGTGAACTACTTGCGCGTGAAGATGACGGGCGGGCCGCAGGGGCAGCTTTTCCCATTGTCCCAGGAGACGCCTTCGAGCTTGAAGTGGTCCACATCGATGAAGGTGTAAGTGGCTCCGTGCATGTGCTTGTCCTTCGCGACGTTGAGTCCAGGCGTGGGTGCCAGATCGAAGGTCAGCGAGTCCGCCGTGCTCTTGACGAGCCTCATCC
>JBEBGU010000318.1:0-5396 GCA_040081325.1 Prosthecobacter sp. | reverse complement strand
GATTGCCGTAGCGATCCCAGCACAATCCAAACGGATTCACCTGGCCGTGCGTCCAGGGCTCGACGCGCGAGCCATCAGGGCGAAAGCGAAACACGTTCCCGGAATGCAATTCCAGCACTGTCTTATCCACAGATGACACAGATTTCTCAGATGGGTTCTTTGGATTGGAATCTGAGCCATCTGCGGAATCTGTGGATTTGAATCGGCTGGTGTTGTTGAACCCATGTGTGGCGTAAATCCAGCCATCCAGGCCTAACCGGAAGCTGCTGCACATGCCATGCGTGTCTTTTTCGTAGCCGAGCGGGCCGAAGAGAATCTCCCGCACGTCGGCTTTGTCATCGCCATCGGTGTCGGCGAAATACCAGATGTTCGGGATGCTCCAGGCGATGCAGCCCGCTTTGTGCTCCGGCTTGTGCCAGGGCACGACGCCCGTGGGGATGTTCAGACCGTCGGCGAAGTCGGTGACTTTGTCCGCCTTGCCATCGCCGTCGGTGTCTTCGAGCACTTTGATGGCATCGCGGCTGTCTTTGACGCGCGTGCCCTGCGGATCAGACCAGCGGGATTTGTCGGCGCTGTACGGATACTCGACGGTGCTGCTGACCCACAAACGACCGCGAGCATCAAAGGCCATGTTGATCGGCTTGTTAATCATCGGCTCGCTGGCAAAGAGCTGCACCTCGAAGCCTGAGGGGACATGCAGCGCGGCGCGTTCTTGCTCGGGAGTGAGTGCTTCCGTCTCACGGACGAGGCGGAGTTTGTCTTCAGCGTGAAGAACCGTCGCGAAGAGGAAGGGAATCAGCAGTCGAATCATGATGGGCATCATGGATAGAACGCAGCTCCCCGACAAGCCTCCCTTGGAGAGCGGCATTTATTCGGTCAGCCGACTTTCAGACAAGCCGCACATCACCACAAAGCGAGACGTGGATGCCCAGCTCGCTCATCGCGGAGGCTTTGATGCGGGCGGCGCGGTGGGCTTGTTTTTCATTCGGGCAATAGACGACCTGGATGTGATTCGATTTATGTCGGGCCATCATCTGGTCGCGCGACACTCCTTTGAAGACGGCGTGCATGATGGGCCACTGTGGTGTGGTTCCCTGCCAGCGGCGTTGCGTTTCCTCTTCCGGCAGCTTCACGACCTCGGCCACGCCGATGTCACCATGCAGCGCGCCATCCATGACGAAGACGCGACTCCAGACGATGTGGCCGGGCTTGCTGATGCCTTTCAGCGTGCCGCCGCCGAGCCGAAAATACATGGCTGGCTGGCGCTCGCTGCTGGCGCCTTTCCAGCCGCCGATGAAGTGGGCGGGCGGTGCGGCTCCACTGATGAGGAGCACCCAGACGTAGTCTTTGGCAAAGGTCGCGCCCCAACGCAGATCGTGCAGTGTATTTTCAGGCGCGAAGCCAAGCTCGCGCCAGAGGCGGTAGGTGAGCAGGCCGTCGAGCCCGGCGCATTCATCGACTTCGTTGAAGTGTGGCAGGGCTTCGCCTTCAAACAACACGCGCTTGCCCTCAGCACTACGCACAGGCGGCCGGTCGGCGTTGTTCAACATGCCTTCGACGAGGTCGCTGGCGGGGGTGAGATCCTTGAGCCCCTGCTGATACTGGATGCCAATGGCATCGCACCCGAACTCATCCGCGAGACGAACAGCGGCGATGTACATCTTCGCCTGCAACAGCACCTGCGGCTCGGTCAGCTCGGTGGCTTCATCGCTGCCGAATTTCATCTGCAAACCTTTGCGCTTCAGCCAGGCGACGACTTCCGCCGCTTCGGCATCGCTGACCTGCTGCATGGCGGCGTAGAGTGAGGACTGACTCAGGCGTTCCTTGAAGCAGCCGGTGGCGTGCAGGAGATCGTCGGGAATGATGGCGTTATACATGCCCATGCAGCCTTCATCAAAGACACCGAGGATGGCTTTGTGCTGGCGGAACCGGCGGCCAAAGTCGCGACCCGCGCGCTCATCGTCGGCGGGCAGTTTCAGCAGCGCGAGATCGCGGACATGGGATTGATCATGCGTGACGACACCTGTAGTTAGCCACTCGTGCAGGCCTTGGGTAAAGAAGCTGTCGGTGAAGGTCTCGCTCCACAGCGTGGAGTAGCGCACACCGGCTTTGGTGAGCGATGCGTTGAGATTTAAAAGGCCAACGAGGCCCGGCCACTGGCCGCTCCAATTCGCCACGGTGAGGATGGGACCGCGATGGGTGGTGAGTCCGGCAAGAACATGATGCGAGTACTGCCACACCGCCTCGGCAACGATGAGCGGCGCATCAGGGTCAATGCCGCGAAAGACTTCGATTCCCTCACGCTGACTGGCGATGAAGCCGTGCTTTTTCTTGGCATCGTATTGATGCGCGCGCTGGATTGTCCAGCCCTCCGCTTTCACCGCTTTGGCGAGGGCGTCTTCCATGGCCTTTTGCGCTGGCCAGCAGGTTTGATTGGCAGCGAGACGCAGGTCGCCACTGGCGACTAGCTGGATGGTTTTGGCGGTGCGGTTCGGCATGATACCGCATCATGGGCTGTTTTGACTCGAAGACACAAGCCAGCAGCGATGCCCATCCTTGGTGACTGCTTGACGATCTTTGACCACACCCGCGTGGACAAGCTTTGTGCTGGTGAAAAGCCGCTGGTGTGGCATTCTCGCGGCCTGTGATGAAGCGGCCCCTCTTTCTCCTGATCCTCCTGCTGTTGCTGGGATCGCTGGCCTATTGGCTGCTGGGTAGCGTGGCAGACATCGAGCAGACGCAGGCTGCTCGTGACACTGAGCCGCGTGAATCCACCGCCAAACCTCAGATTCCTGATGAGGTGACGACGACGGCTACACAAACGCCTGCCCCGGCTGTCAGCAATGACAAGACTGGCCCACGCTTCAAGCGTGCCTACATGCTTAGCTTGGATAAAGGCGCGCTCACTTTCATCGAGCAGCAGGACATTGAGGGCGACTTTGCTCCGAAGCGCAGAAAGCCTGAAGAGTGGTCCGGCATGTTGCGCTGTCGGCTCATGTCTGAAAACAATGCCGTACTGGCCGAGGAACTGCTGCCTGCGCCAGACTATGTGTGTGCGGTGCTGGACCCAAACTCAGGAACCTCGAAACCCGTGAAGTACACTGGTGAAGGCCCGGTCGTATTCCAGGTCCGTCTGCCCCGTGTAAAGGGAGCCATTCGACTCGACATTTACCGCATCATCCAACCTGGCGAACCCGCCCTTGAAGGCCTACTCGGCTCCATCTCCCTGCCAAAATCATGAAAACGATCCTGCTTCTCAGCCTGTTCAGCGTATTCGCCATCTCAGCGCTTCATGCCCAGACCTCCACTCTGGTGGACGTGGAGGTAAATGGAACGCGTAGCACGCGGCTAAACATTGTTTTTCTCCCGGATGGCTACACCAGCGGTGAGATGGGTAAGTTTGCCACCGACGTGCAAGCGGCAGTGGACTACCTCTTTGCCCAAGAGCCATGGGTTCGTTACCGCTCCTACTGCAATGCTTATCGCATTGAGATAGCGTCGAACGAATCTGGGACAGATAACGGCTCCAATGGCGGACCTCGTGACACCTATTTCCAGTCGGGCTTCCTCACCGGGCCGATCTCCCGTCTGAACACGATCACCAGTACGGGCCAAAGTCGCGCCTACGCGCTGATGAACAAGCATGTGCCGGAGTACGACATCCCGGTCGTCATCGTGAATGATCCAAACTATGGCGGCAGTGGTGGCCCCATCGCCGTAGCGACAACGAACGGCTCAAGTGTCGGCCTCGTCGAGCATGAGATCGGGCACTCTTTCGCTGATCTCGCGGATGAATATGAGACTGTGACGCCAGGCTATACCCGACTTGAATTTGCCAATGCTACCTCACAAACGACGCTTGCGAATATCCCTTGGAAGATTTGGATCGAGTCCGGCACACCGCTGGACACGCCAGAAGACGATCTGAGCTTCCGGGATAAAGTCGGCCATTTCCAGGGAGCAAACTACCGCCCGATCGGCTCCTACCGCCCACATTTTAATGGCCTCATGCGCAACCTCTTCCAGCCACCGGGCAGTGTTGTGCGCGAGGCTTTCTCGCTGAGTATTTATAAGAAGGCACCCGTCATCGACTCGATCACGCCCGCCTCTCTCTCGCAGACCTTCACCGCCCCTGCGCCGCTGACTTTAACCGTCTTGGCAAAGGTGCCCTCAACCGCCCCAGCTCTCACGGTGGAGTGGCGGCACAATGATGTGACCCTCCCTGGTGAAACCGGCACCTCGCTGATCAGAAATACCAAAACGTTCGGCAATGGCACGCACAGGATCAAAGCTATCGTGCGTGATCCCACCGATTGGGTGCGGCGAGATCCCACGGCACTCGTCGTCGAAGAAGTCACCTGGACGCTGAACCTGAGCAACCAGACCGATCCGCCGATCATCAATACACCGCTGCCAGCCACGCGCGTGCTGCCATTGGGTTTCACGCTCATGCTTGATGCCACGGCCACCGGGCCGGGACCTATCACCTACCTGTGGTTTAAAAACAATGTGGCTTTCAAGCCAGCCGTCACCACTCCGACGCTGAATGTGGGGCCCGTCTCGCTTACCGATGCTGGCACCTACACGGTGAAGATCACCAATCCAGGCCACACGCGCAATCACAGCACGGTGTTTGCCGTGCTCGATCCGAATGTGCCGCGCGTCGTGGTCGGCAAGGGCAAGACTGCCACACTAGCCTTTATCGCCTCCACGAATCTACCGCCCGTTTCATGGGAGTTCGGCGTGACACCGATCACCAACAACACCCACTACGCGACGGCCACCACGAAGGCTTTGCAGGTCAAGATGGTCGATGTCGCGGACACTGGGAGCTACTTCTTTGACTGCGGAAATTTCGGCCCTTCTCCTGCCGTCCAGTTGCTCGTCGTCACCACCAAGACCGACTACACAGGCATGACGCCCACGCTGCCAGTAGGCATCATTGGTGGCACCTATAATCAAGCCTTTCCCCTGCCCACTGATCCGCTCAAGACGCCCAACTCCTTCGCTGGAATTCTGCCGGCTGGATTGAAGATGGACCCCAAGACCGGACGCATCTCTGGCATACCCACCGTGGCCTCGAAGGATCAGCTTCTCGGTGATGAGATCACCTTCACCGTCGGTAATGAATTTGGCAAAGTGCCGGTGAAGATCCGCCTGCTCATCAAGCCACTGCCACCGGGCAGCGGCGGCTGGAACCGCGCCGACACCGTCCTTGAGCGTCATCGGCGCCGTCACGCCGGTCACGACAGGAGCGTTCGGCCAGGCGATGCGGCCATCTGCCAACCGGGCCTCGGCCGTCAGCGCCGGCCGGTCGATGGCACCCGTAGCGACCGCGCTGAACGTGATCCGGCCCGCCGCATCCAGGGCGCCAGGCGCACCGAACGCCGTCATCC